>JAICRN010000435.1 GCA_025937335.1 Microcoleus sp. TY_ISSM_2_bin.22 | reverse complement strand
CGCTGCTGAAGATCCTGAGTTTGAAACGTTCTACACTAAGAACATTCTGCTTAACGAAGGCATTCGTGCTTGGATGGCTCCTACGGATCAACCCCACGAAAACTTTATCTTCCCTGAAGAAGTTCTGCCTCGCGGTAATGCTCTGTAATTAGCGGGAAATATCAAAAATTCCCACATTTTCAAAGGGTAAGATAAAGCAGTTTATTCTGTACCCTTAATGCTTAAAAAGCTCATGCGGATCGATCCGCATGAGCTTTTTAAGCATAAAAAGTCTTGTGACGCCATGCTATAAAAAATAAAAGCAATATACACAGGACTTACGCGCACAAGTAAGGTAATTATGTGATTGTTCGCTGTGGGTCGCAATCCCAAACCACTGCTATATCGTTATCATGCGTAAGTCCTGATACAGATAAAAACAATGGGTAGACGAAGAACAGCAACAGCATTAAAAATTGGGATGGAAATTCTATAAAAGAGTGAGCCTGCTAAAATGGCGCCAAAACTCGCTACTAGCCCAAAAACTTTATACGCAAAAAAAAATGCTCGACTGAAGTATACCTGCCTCAGTAACCGCTCTTAACAGACAAACGCTCGATCCTTTAAAATTGCGTTAATTACCATAAATGTTGACGTTCTCGGTAGCATTGGGATTGTACCAGCTTGCTAACTCAACAACAGTCAAATTCTGCCTTTCCTAAATCCGCCGGACTTTGGCTGCACAGGGAGACATCGCCAAGTTGGTCAAACAAACTCCTACAGATTATTCCAGCAGGTTTATGAAGTAGTAGGGACAAAGGCTTTCGCCGTGTCCCTGCGGGTATCGAAGGATAGGGGGGTATACTTCATAAACGTGGAATATGCTGTATATGGCAAGCAATCGAGCAGCAGCCGATCGCGCATTACCCGCTTTACACCCATTGCCCCAGAGTCCAGCAATCCGCTCAAAATCTCGCTCGCCCAATTCAGAGATCGATCGAAAACCTGGCTGCAGCAGTAATTGGCCCTCCTCTTGCAAAAATCTCACTTTGCATCCCCCCACTTCTAATTCTTTGTGTTATTCTAATAATCGTGAATACTAGAACGATACTCACAACGCAAGTTCTTCTGGTAACGCTGGCAATGACTAGCGCACAAATCATCACCTCAAATCTTGTATTTAGGTGATGTGCGTTCAAATATGAAGCCATTTAGCTAAACCTGGAGGTGATGCCCATGATAGAAAGTAGTAAATGCATGGGTCATCAGATTGGAAACTACCGGCTGTGCGCCGGGGCCGCTCACTAGCAGTCAGCCGTCGTTTCCAACGGGAAACGACTTCCACGAGGAACCAGGCTGAGCTAGGGATTCTCCCGGCAGTCAGGTTCTAATCTGAAGACCCGCTAGACCGCTCTCACCTCAAATAGTGTTAAATCTTGAGTATTAAAACTTGAGCCTCAACACTATTGGTGAGAGCGGATAGTTTTTGGTAGGATTTTCCGCAGGTGGGCTGTGAATCTGCCATTGCTAATCCCAAAGTAAAATAAATTATGGCTGACCTACTTAACGATACTGAAATTCAAGAGCGCGCCACTCAATTGTCAGGCTGGACGGTTGAAGGCAAACAACTGCGGTGTACCCGTTTATTTAAAGATTTTATCGAAGCGATCGCCTTTGTCAATAAGTTGGTCGCCCCGTCAGAAGCCGCAGGACACCACCCCGACATAGAAATCTCCTACAACAAAGTTACAGTTAACTTGACAACCCACGATGCCGGAGGCTTAACTGAGAAAGACTTTGCGCTGGCCCAAGAAATTTCTACGCTAGATTAAAATAGTGCCAGTTGACCCAACAATATCTCTCCATCTAGCCACAGTCCCCGATCGCGGAAAGCTCGCAAATAAAAAATCGACTTGGGGTTAAAATCGGTTGTGAAAAAGTCGAGAGGCCAAACGTTCAATGTATAAAAGGCTATTCCCCATCATCCGACCATGATCGTATTTGAAAAGCCAGAGTTCAAGAACGAGTCTGCTGCAACAGAAAAAACAGATCTGATAGAAAAGCTTTTAGATATTGGCGCGGCTCTCTCGAGCGCCCAAGATTTGGGCGAGTTGTTAAACTTAATTTTATCCAAAAGTAGGGAAATTACCTACAGCGATGCTGGCAGCGTTTACTTAGTAGATCACAGCGACGAAACATCTAAGCTGCTATTCAAGGTAGCCCAAAACGCTTCTCAACCCAGACTGTCATTTAAGGAGTTTGGTCTGCCGCTGACAGACAAAAGTCTGGCGGGATACGTGGCAATTACAGGTCAAAGTTTGAACCTGTCTGATGCCTACGACTTACCCCCGGGCGTACCATACCAGCTAGATACCAGTTTTGACAGGGATATTAATTACCGCACTTGCTCGGTAATGGTGCTGCCGATGCAAAACCGACAGGGCGAGACAATAGGCGTACTGCAACTGATCAACCGCAAAACAAAAGCAGATGCGGTGCTGAGTGCAGAGAATGCCTGGGAATCGACGCAGCAGTATTCGGATTGGGAAGAAAGGATAGTTCGCTCGCTCGCTTCTCAAGCAGCAATCTCGATCGAGCGCAATCAACTCCAAGAAAGCATAGAATATTTGTTCGAGGGCTTCGTCAAAGCCTCAGTGCAAGTCATAGAAGCCAGAGACCCCTGTACCTACGGCCATTCAGAACGAGTAGCCGCCCTCACAGTACGCCTGTCAGAAGAAGTAAACACCGTCAGCAGCGGACGACTGCGCTCTGTTTACTTTAACAACCGCCAAATTCAAGAACTTCGCTACGCCGCCCTGCTGCACGATTTTGGCAAAATTGGAGTGCCCGAAGCAGTTTTGACCAAACAGAAAAAGCTTTACCCCGCACAGCTAGAAATCATTCGCCACCGCTTTGGCTTAGCTCAGCGGACGATGGAAATGGAATGCGTCCAGTCTAAATATAAATACTTCCTGGAGCATTCTGCCTACCGAAAACACCCGAGCGAGGAGCCAGAGTGCGCTCAATGCCAGGAAATCGAACAGCTAGATACTAAGCTAGCAGAGGCGAAAACCCGATTAGCAGAATACTGGGAAGTGCTGCTAGAGGCAAACGAGCCTCACATTTTGGCAGCAGAACCCCTAGCTCAACTGCGAGAGATTTCTCGGCAAACTTACAGAGATATAGACGGGGCAATTAAACCGCTGCTAACCCCAGAGGAGCTCGTGCAGTTGATGGTGTCGAGGGGGAACCTAACCCCGGAAGAACGATCGGCAATAGAATTTCACGTAACTCACACTTACGAGTTTCTCACTCAAATTCCTTGGACAAAAGATTTAAAAAATGTTCCAGATATTGCCTACGGACATCACGAAAAACTCGACGGCACAGGCTATCCGCGAGGTCTAAAACAGTCAGAAATCCCGATTCAAGCGCAATTGATGACGATCGCCGATATTTACGACGCATTGACAGCAGGCGATCGACCCTACAAGCGAGCCCTGCGCACAGAGGCAGCAATGAAAATTTTGCGGCAAGAAGCAGCTCACCACAAAATCAACGCCGATTTGTTAGAGTTGTTCGACGACCGCCAAGTCTTTAGCGTCCTCGGACACAGCTTGGAAGTGAAATGCGAATCAGCCTAGACGAGTCGGGCGTGCTATGCTAAAAATTAAATAAGCCGATCGGGCGCTATCAAGTGTAAGCAGTCAAATCAATCAACAGCCAAAGTCTTGTATGGTTTTGAGGCGATTGAGTACAGGATCAAAACAAGGCTCTCGGCAGCCTCCAGTCACATCTATACACTCGGTCAGCCCGAAAGAATCAAAAGAAAAAGTGCATTTTAAGTCTGTTTTTAGAGTATGCTAGTTGAGCAACGACTGACCACATAGAAGACTAGAAAAGTTTCTCTGTAATCGGTGTGAGGATGAGAGTGAATATGTCGAAATTTTTGTGGAGTTACCTACTAATCAGCCCAGCAGTCTTAGGAGCTACCCTAGTAGTTTCTTCGAGCGCGATGGCAGCAGACGCTCAGCAGGCTGCTGATGCGCTCAATCCCGCTGTCGCAAAAGCTGAAACCGCTGAAACCTCCGAAGCGAAACTAAATGCTTTAAATGCTTTAGCTGCTGTTTCCGAAACAACTGCAGCCTCCGAGCCAGTAGAAGAAATTTCCGAAGCCGCTGGCAGCGAAACCCACGCAGCGATTGCAGATTCGACCGCGGCTGCAACTGAAAGCGCGATCGCCGGAGCGATCACAGCCCCCGCAGACGCAAATCAGCAAGCGGCATCACAACCTACAAGTGAATCTTTAGCCGCAGTTGAGCCAACAGTCGCTCAACCAGTAGAAAATTCTGCCCCGGCAGCCCAACTAGAAAATCCAGCCCCGGCAGCTACCGCTCTCCCAGAGCAAATCGGTGCAGTTCAATTAGAAACTCCAGCCCCGGCAGTGGCCGAGTCTGCAGAAAAAAGTTTGCCAAAACCGGCTGAATCTGTAGCCCAAGCTGCCGCACCACAAGATCAAAACCCAGCCGCCACATTAGAACAGCTCAACCAGTACAGCAGTGAAGGTGCTGCCGGCGGCGAAACTCAAGGTCAAGTTACCTCAGTATCTCAACTTTCAGACGTGCGGCCCACAGACTGGGCATTCCAAGCACTGCAATCCCTAGTAGAGCGCTACGGTTGTATTGCCGGGTATCCCGACGGCACCTTCCGCGGCAACCGCGCCATGACCCGCTACGAATTCGCAGCCGGCTTAAATGCTTGCTTAGACAAAGTTAGCGAGCTAATTAGAGGAGGCACTGGCAACTTTGCCACGAAAGAAGACTTGGCAGCCCTCCAACGGCTCCAAGAAGAATTTGCAGCGGAACTGGCAACCCTGCGCGGTCGCGTCGATGCTTTGGAAGCTCGGACAGCCGAACTCGAAGCCAATCAATTCTCCACCACTACTAAGCTGACTGGGGAAGCAATTTTCGCCCTCAGCGACGACTTTAGTAGCGACGTTAGCGTTTTTGGCAGAGACGGCGAAAGAATCGGCAGCAACAATAACGAAGCTGTCTTCCAACACCGGGTGCGTCTCAATTTAAATACGAGCTTCACCGGCAGAGACTTGCTGCTTACCAGGCTTCAAGTCGGCAACGGTCAAAGATTTAACGTTGGGGCTACTAGCG
>JAICRN010000192.1 GCA_025937335.1 Microcoleus sp. TY_ISSM_2_bin.22 | reverse complement strand
CTCACTTGTTTTTCTGATTGTATCAAGGGTAGCAAGATTCCAATCAGTTTAAATTGAGCTGAACTTAGTTGTTTTTTTAAATGAATGAGGTAAAATGTCGGTATCATTATTTTTGAGATAGGCAAGCGTGTAACAATTATGCTGCCTATCTTTTTTTAGCACACATTGGCTCAATCCTTACAAAGTATGGGTTGGAGGCTGGTTGTTACCCCCCCAGGATTTCGACAGCAGTTAATCACAAGCAACCAAAAGTCTTAGCCTGAACAATCGGAGCTCGTAGTCCAGAAACTTTTAAGCCTTTGTGGCTGATTGTCAAATGTTGCCAATGTTTCTTTTCTGTTACTGACTGCTGGCGAGTATATCCTATTTTGAGCGCCGATGCCGACCACATTGTCAGTAAAACCTATATGACTTGCGGTCCAAGGAGAAAACTCTAGACTCAGACATCCGGATCTCTCGACTACATCGCCACACAAGAGTGCTACTCCAACTCGGCCCTTGATGTTGAAGTGTTCCCTACGGTTATTTCTGCACTATCTGAAACATCAAACTATTCCTTTACCGACTTAAATCATTACCCTTTCAGCAACGCCGAACTATGATATACCATATTAATGAGCCTGGTTTTTAATTAATTTCCCAGCGCTCGGAAAGTATATTTATTTCTGATAAGGACTCAAAACTTCCTGATGTTAGATCAGCTAACTGCGCTAAGTCAAAAGCTGGGCGCCGGTATGGGTTTTTTAATTGGGAATCTGGTTTGGCTGCTGACTGACCAAATTTTGCCGATGGGTCTGGGTTTGTTGGTCGGAGTGTGGGTGGGTGGCTATCTGAGGTGGTGCGGGATATTACTCGCGATCCCCAATGCCAGGAAGAGCCTCTGGGGACTGCTTTTGTCCTACCGCTGGCACAGGGAATCATTACTTTACTGCTGGGGGTGACAGCGATGGCGCTACTGAATCCCAGGGACAGTTTTACTCTCTCGTTGGTGGGGATTGTCGCAGCCGGAACTATGTTTCAATCCTTTGAAACAATCAACTTTTGGTTTCAGTCCCAAGTTCAATCTCAGTATACCGCTGTTGCTAAAAACTCCGTATCTTTACTGGTTGCAGGAATCCGCATCGGATTGATTCAAGTCCAAGCATCGGTGATTGCTTTTGCTTGGGTGACTTTGGCAGAGGTGGCTTTGGCGGGATTGGCGATCGGGAGCGTGTCACTTTTGCAATAAGTACAAATACTTAGATAACTTTTCCCGACTTGCCAATTAACCCATTTAAGTAAGCACATCGATGAGCCAAAACTTGCCCCACATTTTCTTTTTTCCAACTTGCTCCAGATATTTTAACCCGTCTCGATATTTGCTTAATTCCTGATTCTACTGCCCCAGAGCCAATTGAGCATACCTGATATTTCTGAAGTGCTTCATAATTGACAATCCTTCCTTGATGCTTTTCTAAATATCTGCAAAAATTCACTGCTGTTTCTTTCTTGAATTCTGTAAATAACGCTTTTGCACTTTCTATATCTCCTTGCCACAAATATTTTTCGGCTTGTTTTAGTCTGCTCATTGAACCCCCTACTTTCTGTAGATTTTCATTCAAATGATACCAATCTAAAATTTCTCTTCTGTCTTGTTTATTGCTGATTTCCTTTCAGATATTCCATACTCCATCATGCCCATCTCCCAAACAAGTTACAGGTTTTGCTAAAGGTTGTTCATTTGCCCAATCAATGAGCGTGTCATTTTGTTCAAAACTAGCTACTATCCCTACTTCTGATACAATTGCTTTATAGTCTTTCCACTCGGATTTTTCTCATGAAAGCTGTTATCAATCTTACTTTTCCACCATCTACACTCAGCTCAGTAATGTCTATTCTTGCTGCTGGTCGCTCAAATTTTTGATCATGTACTAATCTTTGTTGCGTCTTTGATGGGACAGTAATTCCTGTGATATATTCAATATCTTTTGCCGCACTGTTGTATCCCACATTAGCACTCAGTCTTAAACAGCAGTTTTCTAAATGTGGACTCAATCTACTGCTGCTCCCACAGCCTAGTTTATCAGCTTGTTTCTCTGTGAGACTTAGCTCTCCCAACGTACTCTTCAATGTTTTTTTTCTTCCTGCTTTCGTGCCACTAGCTGAGTAGATAAAAAAATTCCGATTTTGGGTGTCACGTGAGTTAACACTTGGTCTTTAACTGCTATCTCAATATCTTCTAATGTCTTCAGCGATTCAGGGTCACAATCAGCATAAAGTAGCGCGGCAATAGCATCGACATGAGTTTGAATTTCCTGTTTTTGTTCTGCAGTCATCGAATTTCTCATAGGAAGATATCTTTATTTTCGCCTATTTTACTCAGAATGGCTGCAATTGGTCATAGCAGCCTTTTTTAAGTATTTGTACTTATTACAAAAGTGACACGCTCCCTTGGCGATCGCACTTGTCTATCAAACCAAGGGCAATAATTTGAAGTTGTGGCGAGTCAGTTGGCAGCGAGGCAAAAAACTGCTTCAGGAAAGCGGGCAGCTCGTGGTGTCTAGCTGGGCGATTTTTATCTACAAAATCGATCTGATTATGCTCGGTTTTGTAGATAAAACTGAGTCGGGATATTACACAGTTGCCGTTAAACTGTCGGAAATTTGCGATTTTTTGCCACTGATTATCGCTTCTTCTATTTAGCCCAAACTGGCACAGTTAAAAGCCAGAAATTACGCCGAATATCTAAAAAAGTTTCAGATTTACTCGGATACTATGTTATTTTGGTGGTTGAGAGTGGCAGTACCAATTTCTCTGCTAGCTCCTTTCAGAGTCCAGACTGTTTACGGCGAGTCATATGCAGCTTCAGCCGGGGTGCTATCAATCTACGTCTGGGCTCAATTTTTCCGCAACTTCTGGATAGCTAGAAATACCTATTTTGCTCTCGAAGGTCAACTGGGATAGAATTTTTACTTGACTGTAGTCGGCTCAATTTTTAATATAGTATTGAACTGTCTACTGATGCCTCAACACGGAGCCTTGGGAGCAACAGTGACAAGTTTAATTACTTATTTTTATGTAAATTTTTTATGAAAATTCTTACATAAAAGAATTAAAACGTTTCGGAAGTTTAATTTGGGGTTCGTTGAATTTATCCAAAGCAGCTTCTGTGCCGATCGGAGCGCTCGCCGGATGATTGAAATTAAACAAAACTTCTCTTACCGCTCGGATTGTCTTGATGGTGTCAAGGTACTCAAAGCAATGAAAAAATTCTCAACCAGAACAGCGAGAAGTTTTTCAAGAAATGTTTAATTTCGGGTAAAACTTATGATAGTCTATCATAAGAAGCCTGCTTGTTAATTCCTTCTTGATGGCTCAAAAAACATATTTATTTATTATAAGGAATCAAAACTTTCTGATGTTAGAAAAGCTAACTGCGGCCAGTCAAAAACTCGGGCCAGGTCTCCGTCAGGTACTCGTGAATCTGGCGTGGTTGTTCACTGACCAAATTTTGCAAATGGGTCTGGGTTTGGTGGTAGGCCTTTGGGTAGCCCGCTATCTGGGGCCCGTTCAATTTGGCTTGCTGAACTACGCGATCGCCTTTGTGTCCGTCTTTAGTTCGGTAGCGACAATGGGATTGGGCAGCATCATCATCCGCGATATCGCCCGCAATCCTGAATGCAAAAACGAAACGCTGGGGACTGCCTTCGGGCTGCAATTTACTGGCGGCTGCATCACTCTGTTGTTAACTGTCGCGGTGATTTCGCTATCCAAACCTGACGACAGCCTGACTCGCTGGCTGGTGGGCATCATCGCCGCCGGAACTATCTTTCAGGCTTTTGAGGCGATCAATTTTTGGTTCGAGTCCCAAGTGCAGTCAAAATATACAGTGCTGGCGAAGAATTCGGTATGTTTTTTGGTTGCCGGAGTCAGAATAGGATTAGTGCTGATTAAGGCGCCGCTGCTTGCCTTCGCCTGGATGAGATTGGCAGAGGTGGCGATCGTAGGAATAGCTTATGTATATTTTTATCGCCTTACAGGAAATAAAATTCAGGATTGGCAATTCAGTTGGGCCCGGGGCAAGCAACTGCTGCGCGAGAGTTGGCCGATAATTTTGTCGGGATTGGCAGTTTATTTGTACTCAAAAACCGATCAGCTTATGCTGGGTGCGATGAATCAAAATGCTGAACTGGGATATTATGCGGCGGCTGTTAAAATATCGGAAATCAGCGATTTCTTCCCGATGATCATATCTTCCTCTATTTTTCCAAAATTAGCGAATTTGAGAGAGAGAAATTATGCAGAATATCTAAATAAATTTCAAATTTATTGTGATACGATGATGATTTTATGGTTGGGAGTGGCAATCCCGATTTCATTACTTTCTCCGTGGATAGTGGACGTGCTTTACGGTGAAAAGTATGCTAAGTCAGCAGCGGTACTCGCCATCTATGTTTGGGCGCAATTTGGCAGCAACTTTGGAGTAGCGCGGAACACCTATTTTACGATCGAGGGTCAGTTGCGCTACAGTCTTTACTTGACTGTAATCGGCTCGATTTTCAATGTAGCGTTAAACTTGTGGCTCATTCCTAAGTATGGAGCTTTTGGTGCTACTGCAGCTACTCTAATTACTTATTTTTACGTGATTATTTTAGTCAATTTTCTAATTAAGGAATTGCGCCCTTTTGGTAAATTAATTTGGCGCTCTCTTAACTTGTACAAGGCTGCTTCCCGGTTAATAGGATTACTAAAATGATTGAAATTAAACCCCAAATTCAGCATAAATCTAATTGCCCCACATCTGGGACGGCTTTACAGCCAGCAAAAATTTTGTGGCAGGGTATGCACATTTGTGTTGAATTTAAGTCGGACTCTGGTAGTGAAATAATCGATTTATTGAGAGTCGGTCATGGATCTAACACATCCCTTCAAGTTGATTTGGCAAAAGGAGAGGTTTTTTCGGGCAACAGTTACGTTGGAGAATGGTTGGGAAAACCGTTACTAAATTCACTCCAAAATCCTCGAAGCGAGAAACTTGAAATCACCAAAGAAATTTTCAAGCCGTGCCAGCGGGTAATCATTTTAAACTGTATAGACTATCTTTACGGTCACTCGTTATTAAAGTTGCTGAATGCACAAAGACACTTGGAGTGCAACCCAGAATGCGGGTTAATTGTGATAGTGCCTAAGTTTTTAAGGTGGATGGTTCCAGATGGAGTTGCTGAAGTCTGGACAGTACCTATTTCTTTAAAAAATGGCCGCGATTACTATCTTGATTTCGCCAAGTTTGTTGACGAACAAACGAAACGCTTCGAGCAAATTTATGTAAGCGAAGCCTATTCTCATCCGAGTCAGTTTGACATAACGCGGTTTACTAGAGTTCCCAAGCACAGCTTCGACGACAAAGAAGGTGTAAATATTACCTTTATTTGGCGGGAAGACCGCCTTTTTATCAACAGTTTGCTGTTCCGAATTCTGAGAAAGCTGAATCTGCTGTCAATTGGGCTGGCAGTTCAAAATTGGAAGGTGCGGCGATTATTTGAGGGAATTCGATCGCGCGTACCGTTTGCAAAATTTGCAGTAGCAGGTTTAGGCACAAAGACTGAGTTTCCAGAATGGATTGAAGATTACAGGGTAGATATGTTTAATGAAAAAATCGAGCAGGACATCTGCCAAGTCTATGCTGATAGCCGTTTAGTAATAGGCTTGCACGGCTCTAATATGCTGCTTCCTTCTGGTCATGCTGGCATGACCATCGATTTAATAGATGAACGGTGGGGCAACTTTGCACAAGACATTATTTACCAAGAGAGCAATCAGAAAATGGCTGCTTTTCGCTATAGATTTTTGCCCTATCAGACGCAAACTGATACACTGGCATTTATAGCGGCTGTAATGGTTCTGACTCTTGATGAGTTTAAATCCTATATGACTGCTGATGTTGTTAATTGAAAGGATGGAGGATAGCAGGAAAATATGACGAACTCTAAAGCCATAGTAACGCTGGCAATTGGTCAAAAATTTTTGGCAAACTGGAAAAATTTGTGCCAAGCAAACTGGCAAAAGTATGCAGATAGGCACGGATACGATCTTATTTGTATTGAAAAGCCTTTAGATGATTCAGCACGGGCACAAAAGCGATCGCCCTGCTGGCAAAAATGTTTAATTCTGGGCGAGGAATCTGTCAATAAATATGATAGAGTAGTCTGGGTAGATGCAGACGTTTTGATCAATTCTGCAAATGCTCCCTGTATTGTGGAAGGTGTGGCTGTTGATAAAGTAGGTGCGGCCCCAGAATGGGCAACACCTAACGAGCAGTTATCTGCTGAAGCTAGAGACCGATTGTTTGAAACTTGGGGAGTTACGGACGAAAAAAACGAGCGGGGTACTTATGCTAAGTACGGTATTCCTGCCGAATTCGATTGGATTGTCCAAGATGGTATTATGGTACTGTCACCGTCTCACCACCGCTCGATTTTAGAAAAAGTGTATTATGAATGCGAGGAAACAGGGTTCGGTGAAATGCCTTGGCTTTCTTATGAACTGTTAAAAGCCGATTGCGTTCAATGGATCGATCCGCGCTTTAGCACTGTCTGGAACGTTCACAAAGCTTTGTATTACCCATTTTTGCTGCCCAAACCGCACACAAAACCAAGTTTATTTAACCGGGTCAAAGGCAAACTTTTATCAAAAGGAATACCGGGGCGGTTGGTTGACAGGCGCGCTAGCGACTGTGCAACAACGGCTCTAATCAATACTTTTTTTCTGCACTTTGCGGGTACTGCGGGTGAAATGAGACTGGTAGACTTAGAATCGACTTCCTGGCGAGATTTGCGACCTGATTAACCTTATTTTAGTCAATGCTGGAAGTACGGTAAATACTTGGAATTGTTTTTGTACGAAGCGAGACTTGCATACAATCATAAACATAGTAGAGTCGTTAAATGCCCGATTGGCAATTGAAAACCCCTGTTGCATTTATTATTTTTAAACGCCCCCAAGAAACAGAAAGGGTGTTTGCAGAAATTCGCAAAGTAAAGCCACAGAAACTATTAGTAGTTGCTGACGGGCCCCGTGCAGATAGACCGGGGGAAGACCAAGATTGCGATCGGACTCGTGCGATTATTGACCGAGTAGATTGGGACTGCGAAGTTTTGAAAAATTACGCTGACGTAAACCTGGGCTGTCGGCGGCGGGTTTCTAGCGGTATAGATTGGGTGTTTGATACGGTTGAAGAGGCAATTATTATTGAGGATGACTGTCTGCCTCATCCTACATTTTTCCGTTTCGCTGAGGAATTGCTCGATCGCTACCGAGACGATCGGCGCATCATGTCAATCTCCGGTCAAAATGTTCAGTTCGGCCGCAAAAGAACTGATTACAGCTACTACTTTTCTCGCTACAATCACTGCTGGAGTTGGGCGAGTTGGAGGCGAGCTTGGCAGCACTACGATTTAGACATGAAGCTGTGGCCGGAAATTCGCGATGGTAATTTTTTGGCTGATGTACTCGGAGATCCGCAAGCCGTAAAAGTTTGGACAAAGACTTTTCAGCTTTGTTATGAGGGAAAAATAGATACTTGGGATTTCCAGTGGGCCTTTGCTAGCTTTATTCAAAATGGTATGAATATTCTGGCGAATGTCAATTTAGCTTCTAACATCGGACACGGTGCGGGAGGAACCCACACGGGGGATACCAGCAGTCCCTACAATAATATGCCAGCAGAAGCTCTAACATTTCCGCTGAAACACCCGCCTTTTGTAATTAGGGATGCGCAAGCAGATAATTTTACTCAAAATACTTTGTATGATTACGATCCGCCGCTGCTGAAGAAAGTGCAAAAAAAAATCCATAAACTGTTGAAAAAAAACAAGTAAAATCTGAGATAACTCTAGAGGATAGGCAGGGAGATGAAGGTTGTACTTATCAATACTTCTGATATTGAAGGCGGTGCAGCCCGTGCCGCTTATAGACTGCACCAAGGTTTGCAGGGAATTGGCGTGTCTTCGCAAATGCTGGTGAGAAATAAGAAAAGTGGCGATCCGAATGTCATCTTGTCACAGAATGGTATTGGAAATAAGTTTAATAAGATTATTTCAACTATATCAAACTCGCCATTGCGACTTTACCCTGAAAGAAATCGCGCTATATTTTCTCCACAATGGCTGCCGGACTCCCTGGCTGCTAAAGTGACCAAAATTCAACCAGATATTATTAACCTGCACTGGGTTTGTGGGGGTTATATGCAAGTAGAAAGTGTTCCGAAGTTTAATAAACCCGTAGTTTGGACGCTCCACGATATGTGGCCTTTTACAGGTGGATGCCACTATAGCGAAGAGTGCGATCGCTACACTAAATCCTGCGGTAGCTGCCCGCAACTGCACAGCAGCAAAGATTCGGATCTGTCGCGGTGGGTGTGGCAGCGGAAAGCTAAAGCTTGGAAAAATTTGAATCTGACTTTGGTAACTCCGAGTCATTGGTTGGCTGAATGTGCGAAATCTAGTTCTTTGTTGCAAGAGTATCCGGTTAAGGTAATTGCTAATGGCCTCGATCCTGAAGTCTACAAACCGCTGAATCGCCGACTGGTGAGAGAGAGTTTGAATTTACCTCAAAATAAACTGTTGGTGTTGTTTGGGGCGATGCAGGGAACAGACGATCGCTGGAAGGGTTTTCCGCTGTTAGTTCTGGCTTTGCAAAGCCTCAGTAAGTGGGGATGGCAAGACAAAATTGAACTTGTGGTTTTCGGTTCTTCTCAACCTGAAAATCCGATCGATGTTGGTTTTAAAACTCATTATCTCGGCCGATTGG
>JAICRN010000252.1 GCA_025937335.1 Microcoleus sp. TY_ISSM_2_bin.22 | reverse complement strand
TTATTGGAATTGCTCCAGATTTCCACATCTAAATCATTGAGATACATCAGAGCGGTTTCAATCTGTTTACTTGTACCGTTAAGTTCCAAATCAAACCAACCGTCATCTAAAGTTTTGACACCCAAAAACGCAGCATTAAAATTAACCGTCAACCCGTATTCAGAAATCAGGTGAGAAATGACTGGTTCCTGATGGTATTCTTTAGGAATCCGAATCCGAATTCGGGTTTGAGTTTGTCTGCTGTCGCCATTCTCAGATTTGGGAAGATCTGATTCTTGGGTTTTGTGAAAATCGCCTATACCCTCAAATTTAGATTCGCTACTGTTGTGAGCTAACATTGGGTCCTCCTAATATTTAATGGTTTCAGGGATGAGGTGTAGGCTGCATACCTACAGACTTAATGACACCTGACAAATGACTGTTATTCAACTTCTTTAATGCTAGTTTTTCTTTCTAAAATCTCCTTAAGCACAAGGGTAATAACTCCTAAAAAACCTAGAATTACCGCCGCTGAAAATGCGGCTTGTGTCGCATACTGCTTGTAAGCATCCTCTACAAACAAAGGCAAAGTTTGCGTTTTTTTAGCAATATTTCCCGATACCACAGAGACGGCTCCAAATTCTCCCATTGCTCTAGCATTGGTCAAAATTACTCCGTAAAGCAATCCCCAGCGAATACTGGGAAGGGTGACATTCCAGAAAATTTGCCAGTCATTTGCTCCCAAAGTTTTCGCCGCTTCTTCTTGATCTGTTCCCACTTCTTCCAAAACAGGAATCACTTCGCGGGCCACAAAAGGCAAGGTAACAAAAGCAGTAGCCAGTACCATTCCAGGGAATGCAAAAATAACCTTGATATTGGCCGCCTCCAGCCACGAGCCGAACCATCCCAGCCGACCGTAAAGCAGTACAATCATTAAACCTGCAACTACGGGAGATATGGCAAACGGCACGTCTAAAATGCTGATTAATAGCGTGCGACCCCGAAATTTGTTGCGACCAATTACCCAGGCTGCACACAAACCGAAGATTGTATTTACAGGCACAACTATCAGAGAAATCACCAAGGTAAGTTGCGCTGCGTGCAGAAAATCGGGCGAGGTTAAGTTAGAAAAAAATGGCTCAAATCCTTTTCTGAAAGCTTGGTAAAAAACGTTGAGCATGGGGATAAATAAGACCAGAGCAAGATAGCCGCTCGCAATTCCGATTAAAGTTGGTTTTACCCAGGCTTTCTCCTGACTCGGACTAGAACCCGCAGGTGGAAATTTGTAATCAGCGGGTGAATTGATATTAGCCGTCATAGCGTCTTCTCCATGCTTGTAATAGATTAATTGCGAACAGCATTGCCAGGGAAATAGCTAACAGAATAGTGCCGATAACTGTTGCTCCTGCATAGTCGTACTGTTCCAATCTTTGAAAAATTAATACTGGCGCGATTAAATCTTTGAAGGGTATGTTAGAAGCTACAATTACAGTAGATCCATACTCGCCAACCGCTCGCGAAAATCCGAGGGCAACGCCGGTTAAAATAGACGGAAATAGCGGTGGTAAAACTACTCGCCAGAAGGTTTGAAATTGAGAAGCACCCAAGCACCAAGCTGCTTCTTCGATGTCTTTTTCCATTTCGTTTAAAACTGGCTGTACAGTCCGCACGATAAAGGGCAAGGAAATAAATATCATGGCTATTCCTACGCCCAAGCGAGTAAATGAGATCTTGATTCCCAAGGGTGCAAACAGCCCGCCGATCCAGCCGTTATCGCTGTAAACTGTGGCGAGGGTTAAACCGGCGACGGAGGTGGGCAGTGCAAAAGGTAAATCGACTGCTGCATCGACAACCCGTTTTAAGGGAAAGTCGTAGCGGACTAATACCCAGGCAATTAATGTGCCGAATACTCCGTTAATTAAGGCCGCCATTAATGCGGTAAAGAAGGTGACATCGTAGGCGGAAAGGGCGATCGGACTGGTGGCAATTGCCCAAAATTCGGCGGGGTTTGCTGTGCTGGCTTTCAGCAGCATTGCTGCAACTGGGAGCAATAGCATTAAGCTGAGGTAGCCTAGGGTGATTCCCCAAGGTAATGTGATTTTGCCGATCGCCCTTCTGATATTTTCGATCGGAGACTCAGGGTTGCTGGTTGGAGATGATACAGCCATAAGTGAATAGTTTTGAGTTGTCAAGAAGAGTGAATCTTTTAGAGCCCCGACAACTTCGGGGAAGTCGGGGTTCTGGGCAGTCTGTTTTTTTACTGTTTAATTGAACCTTGAATTTTGTCAAAAACAGCTCCGTCATCGAAGAATTTCTTCTGAATATCTCCCCAACCTCCTAAGTCTTGAGCTGTAAATAGGGTTGTGATGGGAGCATATTTTTGGACAAATTCTGGTTCCGCCACTACTGTTGCATCTACTGGGCGGAAGCCTGCTTTGGCAAATTCTCGCTGAGCTTCTGGAGAGTAGAGATACTTGACAAATGCTTCGGCGACTTCGCGAGTACCGTGTTTATCAACGTTTTTATCGACAATGGCAATCGGATTGTCGATCGAAACATTGACTTCGGGAATACTATAAGTCGGTTTTTCGCCTTTTTGACCAGCCAGAAGAATCTCGTTTTCGTAGTTAATTAAGGCGTCGCCTTGGCCTTGTTTGAAAAATACGTCGGTGGCTTCGCGGGCGTCTTTAGTCAGGATGGGGACGTTTTTGTAGACTTTGGTGGTAAAATCTAATGCTTTGGTTTCGTCTCCTCCGGTTTTAACAACCGAGCCCCAAAGTGCGAGGAAATTCCAGCGTGCAACGCCTGATGTTTTAGGATCGGCAGTAATCACTTTTACTCCGTCTTTGCTTAAATCTTCCCAGGTTTTGATGCCTTTGGGATTGCCTTCGCGGGTGACTATTGCTCCTACGGATTTGCTGACTATGCCTTCGTTGGGGACTTCTTTTTCCCACCCGGGCTCGATGAGTCCGGCTTTTTCGATTTTTGCGGTGTCGAGGGCGAGGGCTAGGTGTACGATGTCTGCTTCTAAACCGTCAATTACTGCTCGAGTTTGGGAACCGGAACCGCCGTAGCTTTGGTTGAAGGTGACGGTTTGGCCTTTTTCTTTTTGCCACTGTTCTACAAATTTGGGAATTATCGCTTCGTGGGCGGCTTTGGTGACTGCGAAGGATACTAGGGTTAATTCTACGTTGCCTTTGTTGGCTGCTGGGCTAGCACCGTTTGGACTGCTGCCGGGACTGGCTGCGGGGTTATTGCTGCTGCTGGGGCCGCAGGATGCAACGGCCACACTTAAAGTTATTCCCACTAAAAATAGCGACACAAATCTTTTGAGCGCAGTAAATGATTGATTTGTGCTGGCTGGTGGCTGTTGCGGCCACTGAAGGTGTTGAGTTAGGCGTTGCCACGGACTCATTATATCTATTCCTCTAGTAAAAGTACGGTTATTAGGTCGGAATACCGTAATTATGGTTGTGAAGTATGATTATAGACAAGAGCGAGTCAAATGGCAACAAAAAAAACAAATTGGGGGAACTCAGGGTCGATCGAATATCTTGAAGTCTTTTCCGTCGGTGCTTTCGAGCCAGATTCGGGGGAAAATGTAAAGTGCATAAATAAATATTATTATTGAGTTAAGGTGCTAAGCTGGCGCGGCTGCACGATACGCCTTACGGATATGCTGACCGATCGCCCCAATGTAAGAGCCCAGCCCCAGGGGGGTACGCCTGACTCGCGATCGCCCTTAAGTAAGAAAAAGTTTTAACTGGTATGTCCTTACCCCGCCCCGTCTCAGACACCCTAATTGAACTGTTGAAGCCTGTAGCCTCTGAATTAGGAGAAAGATTGGGCGCAAGCGCTGTCAACGAACGGTATGCAGAAATTGAGCCGTCTGGTTCTTCAGCTTTGAACCAGCAAATCAAAAAAGACCCCCGCTGGATTAAAGCACAAATGAGATATTTGCAGCGGCAGCAGGCCAGAGAACAAGAATTAATCGCGATCGCGGGTGCAGAAGAAGAATGGGTAAAGCAAGAACGCGCTAATCGAATTAAGGCAGAAGAAGTGAGAGATAAGCGGGCAATTAGCCGGCTTTGCCGCGATTTAATGCGGGAGTTTCAATCAGAAGCAATTCGAGTTAAGCTGAGCGAAATTCAAATTATTTGGGACAGAGACAACTGGTTTTCTAATTTGAGCAGGCAGGAAACTGAACAGATTTTGCAGCAGCAGCAGCACCGATTGCTGCTGTTAGTCGCTCCCGCAAAAATTAGCCAAGATTGCCCTGATTCGTTTCGCCACAATCTGAATATCGAGCTGCCGGCTAAGTTGAGAGCTTTTTTAAACCAGCACTACCCCCAGCACGGAGATTTGTCTCCGGTTCAGTTTTACGGAGACTATTTCAAAAAGGCAATTTCTGATATTGATGTGGAGCGGTTGCAGACTGTTTTGTCTCCCGTACCCACAGCTATACTTTACAGCGATATCAGCGATTATGAAGTTAATTTTCATCTCGGTTTTTGGGGAATCATAAATCAGAGCGTTTCTCTAATAGCGATGCAGCCTTGGAATTGGGAAGAGGTTTACCACCAGTTGGAGGCAGAGGGTAAAGATGAAAAGCTGAGCCTGCGGATTATTCGGCAAATCATTGTGACTATTCACAAGTTATTGGCTGCTTTTTTAGCTGATTTGTATTATTTAAATATCGATTTTACTCACGAACCTCAGCTATTGAAATTAGAGGCGGAATTTGCTCAGGAATGGTTTTCTAAAGATTGGGCCCTACCCTATATTGAAACTCTTAAAGAAATTCAGGATCAGCAGCGAATAGTCTATAAGGGAGAGATGCGGCGACTGGCGCTTCGAGAGGCGAAAGCTAGGGCGGAACGCAAGCGTTTGGAAGAGGCTGAACTCAAACGCAGAGAGGCAGTTGAGGAGGCATCTAAGCGGGCGAAGGAATTAGCTCATAAATTAACAAATCTAAAATGGCGGTGTGTATACACGCTGCCGGGACATTCATCGTTTGTGAATTCTCTGGCGATTAGTCCTGACGGCAAAATTTTGGCTAGCGGCAGTTGGGATAAAACTATTAAGATTTGGAATTTAGAAACAGCGGAATTGATTGGCACTCTGACGGGACATTCCGATCGCGTAAATTCGGTTGCTATTAGCTATGACGGAAAAATGTTGGTCAGCGGCAGTTCGGACGAAACAATTAAGTTTTGGAATTTGCAAAGCGGCGATTTGCTGTGTACTTTTCCGGGACATTCTATGGAGGTGAATTCGGTGGCAATTAACCCGAAGAGGATGGTAATTGCTAGCTGCGGCGGGGCTGATAATACGATTAAGTTATGGAATTTGCGGAGTGGTGAGTTGCTGCGGACTTTGAAGGGTCATTCTGACAATGTGAATTCGGTGGTTTTTAGCCCGGACGGTAAAATATTGGCGAGTGGCAGTTCGGATGCGACGAGCAAGGTTTGGGATGTGGAAAGCGGCAAGTTGCTGCGGACTCTTTCGGGGTTGAATGTTGGGGTGAATTCTGTGGCGATCGCGCCGGACGGTCAGATTCTTGCTAGCGTGAGCAATGATTATACGATTAAGCTGCGGAATTTGCACACGGGCAGTTTGTTGCGGATTTTAAATACTAATTATGCGAGGGGAAAGGGTGTAGCAAATTTAGGAATGAATGAGGCCCTGCATATTTTGCAGAATTATGTGAGTCGGGGCGATTCGGTTGCTATCAGTGGGGACGGTTTGACTTTGGTTAGCGGCTGCGATGATAATACGATTAATATTTGGAATTTGCAGACCGGGGAGTTGTTGAGCAGTCTGAAGGGACATTCGGGTACGGTGTACTCGGTGGCGATCGCACCTTCGGGCAATTTGCTCGCCAGCGGCAGTGCGGATCAGACGATTAAGATTTGGCGCTGCGATTAGTTAATTGGCAGTGGGCTGTGGGCAGACAATTCCGGTTTTGCCCTTACGGGGAGGGGTTTTGAGCGAATTTGAAAAAAAAATTGGCTGGGGGGGTTGCGCCGATCGCTATAAGTTTGCTATATTAATCTTCACTGCTGGTGTAACTCAGTTGGTAGAGTAGCTGATTTGTAATCAGCCTGTCGCAAGTTCGAGTCTTGTCACCAGCTTTATAGCAGTTTTCACTCGGATTAAATATCGGATTAAATGCAGTAGGGACACGGCACTGCCGTGTCCCTATCTGATATGTGCTATTTTGTACCTTTGGAGCGGGCTAGAAGCCCACCCCACAAGAGTTTTAATAAAAATAGGTGCACAAGTTAAATGTGCGACCAATTACAAGGCTTTACCTAACGCAGCGCAGGCTTTTTTCAACCATTCAATTGTTGCTGTATCAAGTACGGGTTCCAGTTTCTCGACTACCGAAGCGTGATAGTTGTTCAACCATGCTAGTTGAGTCTTTGACAGTCGATCGACATCAATCAATTTGCGCTCAAACGGAATATACGTCAGCGATTCAAATCCGTACCAAACCGAACCGTTTTTTGATGGCATTTCCCTGACAACATAGAGATTTTCGATGCGAATTCCGCCCCATCCCGGTTCGTAATATCCCGGTTCGATGCTAGTTACCATTCCGGCTTCCAGGGGATACTGCACAGATTTGCTGATGCCGTTTGGCCCTTCGTGACCGGCTAAAAACGCCCCGACTCCGTGCCCTGTACCGTGTCCGTAGTCTAGCTGTTCTTGCCATAATACCGCACGGGCGATCGCATCTAATTGCGCTCCCGTTGTGCCTTTGGGGAATTGCTGCATTGCACAGTTGATGTGCGCGATTAAGACTGTTGTGTAGTGTTCTATTTGTAGCGCCGTCGGTTCTCCGATACTTACTGTTCTCGTATCGTCGGTTGTACCTGCTAAATATTGCGCGCCTGAGTCAAGCAGCAGCAGTTCCCCCGGTTTTAACGTTATTTCAGGGCTGGGGGTTCCGTAATGTACGATCGAGCTATTGGCTCCCGCACCGGCGATCGTTCTAAAAGTTAAAGTCTGAAAATCTGTTTCTTGCTGGTAAAAATTTTCGATGGTTTCTTTGACATCAAACTCGGTCAATACGTTACCATTTTCTAGCTGTTGAGTCAACCACTTTAAAGTCAAAGTTTTCGCTCGACTTGCTTTGAAATTAGCTGATTTCATCTGCTCAATTTCTACGGGATTTTTGCGAGCTTTCATCCCTTCTACCGGATGAGTATCAAAAATTATTTCGATGTTGTAAAACTGCGCTTCTTGATGGTTTAATATTAATTGGTACGTGCCTGCTGTGCTGTGTTTAGGGTCTAAAAGTACCCGAACTTTATGTGGCAAATTTACGCAAGTTTCTAATGTATGCGGATAATCTGCGTAGGGAAGCAAAGTTACATACGCCCGCAATTCTTGCTTAATTTCTAGCGAAATTCGTTGGGGATTTGTAAACAAAAACGCTGAATCTGTGGTGACAATGGCATAGGATATGAAAATGGGAATGTGGGGAATATCCGAGCCTCGGAGATTGAACAGCCACGCTATTTGATTCAGGTTGGTAATCGGAAGCACATCGATATAGGCTTTTTGCATTGCTTCCCTGACTCTGGCTAATTTTTCGGCGGCGGTTTCTCCTGTCAGCGATACAGGTAAGCTAAATATAGGCTCTGCATCAATCGCGGGTAAAGTCTCTGCTGTTTGCCAAGGAGTTTGCGATCGCACTTTGTCTGTCAAATTCTCCCGGATTGGTATGAGCTCAATCTCCGCATTTGCAAATTTTTTCACCCAATTTTGATATTGCACTGTCGCTACGGTAAAGGGGTCAAAATTGGGTGAAAAAATTTGCAATTGCGGAGATTGAGCTCATACCAATCCG
>JAICRN010000538.1 GCA_025937335.1 Microcoleus sp. TY_ISSM_2_bin.22 | reverse complement strand
TGGAATCCAGTGTGGAATCCAGTGTGGAATCCAGTTCTAAGCTGCTGTAATTTCCACGCCCTCCAGTTTACCAAGCTCTCGCCCGCGAAAATATGTTGCTGGCGTTAAGAATTGCTACGCAAAATTACTCATGGGCTTCCAGAGAGAAGGTATTGGGAAACCAAATTCTGCCTTTTGTCAGTTTATTAGGCTACTACACAAATAAATTCCCATGTCAAGCTGTTTAAACACGAGATAGAAAGTACAAAATGTATAGAGGGACTCCAATTCTTAGAATAACCAGGCAGGACGGTCAGAAAATGAGCAATTTAGGTGTTAGTTACCTTTTATGGGCAGCTTGTTTTTTCGGCCCATTCGGACTCCACCGCCTCTACAACGGCAAGATTGGTACGGGTTTGCTGTGGCTGTTTACCTTTGGTTTGTTTGGGTTCGGGCAATTGTTTGACTTGCTGCTGCTGCCGAACATGGTGGACGAACACAATGCCAGTCTCAGGGGCAAACTCGGGGTATCTCGCGAAGGTATACCGCTATATCCCAGCAGCGGGGCGATCGCCGCGACCTACCCCAAGCAAACTCCCGACCAGTTAGGGGTTAAACTCCTGAAGGCAGCTTACACCAAGAACGGAAGATTATCTGTCACCCAAGGGGTGATGGCAACCGGCGCTACTTTTGCCGAAGTGGAAGAAGCTTTCACGGCAATGCTCAAAACGGGTTATGTCAGTATCGAGAACGATTCAGTAACTGGTGTCGTGCTCTACCACTTTCACGAACTTTAGCTGCTGCGGGTGCGTCAGAATTGGGTATTTTGTCTGTTGTTCCAGAAGCTAATCGCTGACGCACCCTACTACTTGATATTGCTTGCCGAGCATTCGTTGCGGTTTTTCGAGTAAGCATTCCCGGCAAAATCGGCTAGAATGTTTGTTTGTCTATATAAGCAAGCAGAAAGTATTTAGCGTCATGGCAGTCCCTAAGAAGAAAACCTCCAAATCTAAGAAAAATATGCGCAAGGCCACATGGAAGCGCAAAGCAGCAGTGGCAGCTCAGAAAGCTCTATCTCTGGGCAAATCTGTTCTGACTGGGCGTTCCAACAGCTTCGTGTATCCCGGCAATGAAGAAGAGGAGGAAGAATAGAAACGGAATACCGGGCATGGGGCGAACCCGATGCCCGATCGATCAATCCTTTTTTGCTGTTGGTAAAATCAGCATGGCATCGCCAAAGGAATAAAAGCGGTACTGATGCTCGATCGCTTCTCGGTACAAATCCAACAGCCGAGGCCTTCCAATCATCGCACTTACCATCATCATCAAAGTAGAGCGGGGCAAGTGAAAATTGGTAATCATCCCCTCTACAACCCGCCACTTGTAACCAGGGTATATAAACAAATTTGTCTGGCCGCAAAAAGGCTGCAAGGAAAAATCGCCGCTCGCGGCTGCTGCTCCCTCTAAAGCTCGCACTGCTGTTGTACCCACGGCAAAGATCCGCCCGCCTCTGGCTTGAGTTTCGCGGATTTTCTCGACTGTGGCGGGGGGTACTTCCACCCATTCGCCGTGCATTTTGTGAGCAGTCACGTCTGCCACCTCCACCGGGCGAAACGTCCCTACTCCAACGTGCAGGGTGATAAAAGTTTTTTCGATTCCCCGCTGCTGCAAGCGACTGAACAACTCTTCGGTGAAGTGCAGGCCTGCTGTCGGGGCCGCCACCGCCCCGAGCCGATCGGCATACACAGTCTGGTACTGTTCCGCTGAAGCTTGGGAATTGTCGATGTAGGGCGGCAGGGGTACGTGGCCGTATTCGTCCAAAAACTTCACCAGACTCGCATCTGTGGGGATGTCAAACTCCAGCAGCCGTCCCCCTGTTGCCTCGTCCCTCTCTATAACTGTCGCAGTCAATCGACGACGATCGAGCACCTCCGCTTCGGGAACGCAACAGCAAGGATCGGCAGCAGAATCCTCACAGGGTCGGGCGATCGGCTCAAACTCAATTTGCGATCCCAACTTTAAGCGTTTCCCCGGTTTAACCAAAGCCAGCCAGCAGTTGTGCTGCCGTTCTTCCATCAACAATATCTCCACAGCCGGGCCGTTGGGTTTGCGCCCGTAGAGCCTCGCCGGCAGGACGCGGGTGTTGTTGAGTACCAGCAAGTCTCCCGGTTCCAGCAAATCTGGCAAATCCCGGAACATCCGGTGTTGCTGGCTGCTGGGAGAATCTACAGCCAGCAAGCGAGAGCTATCCCTCGGCACTGCAGGATTTTGGGCAATGCGCGAGGGCGGAAGTTCGTAGTCGTAGCCGTCCAAAGACCAGTCAATCTCTGTCATCGAGTGAATTCCTATCAAGTCAATCTGTCAACTAGGTAACAAATTGGGTAAAAACCCCCATCCAAAGTCGGGTGCTTTTCCCCTTGTGGTGGCGGGTATAGCCCGGGATGATAGAGATATAGCATCAGCTTTGCTCCAAGGATCGTTATGGAATACCTCTACTACATCGCCAATACTAGCCTTACTCTGAGAGTCGTGGATTACCTGCGCACGGCTCATCATCTTCCCTTGCAATTTATCACTGTTATTCACCAAATTGACGGCTGGGTGGTGAAGGTGAAAATGAGCCAATATTTAACTCCAGAAATGCACGGGGATTTTCGGGCTTTTATGAACGAACTCGGGATTCCTTACGATCCGGAAATTCGCTTGCAAATGGCACTTTGGAGTTTGGAAACCGGACAGTCGCCGCTGAGCGTGATGCGTCGCTACCAGGTGGCAGTGGTTTGTCACGGCAGCCCTGACCGCAAGGAAATTGAAGCGTTTCGCCAGCAGTTTGTCAAGGGCCTGGGATATTGCCCGGAAACTCTCGCCTAGACTGTTAATCATATAAGTTAACTGTTATGACAGATGGGGAGAGGGAGAGAAGGCCAGAGGGGGAGAAGATTGAACGCTTTTTTCACGTCGGTTAAAGATGAAGAGAGAAATGCGCGACTCTCTAGGGAAATTAATAATTAAAAACTACCTAGTGGCATTGATTTGTGATTTTATCCTCTAATTTTTAATTATATATTTTTAATTGCTAAAAGCAGATCGAATGTATTGTTGCAGGGTGAGCAGGTAGTTTCCTGCAACGGCGCATTGAGAGCTGGCTGCTGTTAATGGTGGTAATATTTTTTTAGTGTTTGGTCGTGAAGGTTCGCACCTGACCAAGGCGACATCAAAGCGACAAGAATTATTTGCTAAATCTGGACGAGTGCTTAAAAATATTTCGGCTGTTTGCCAAAGTTTGGCTTGTTTTGTTGTGCTAACAGCCAGCATTCCACCAGCATCCCAATTTCCCCGGCGGCGAGTTTTTACCTCGACAAATGCTAGTGTTGGGGATCGATCGTTGGGAAGAACTCGGTTTTTTGCGCTTTCTTCATCTCTTCCGAGTGCGATGATGTCAATCTCTCCCCACCGACAGTGCCACTGGCGGTGCAAGATTTCCCAACCTTGCTGCTGCAACCACTCGGCGACTAAGTTTTCTCCCAATGTGCCGATATCCCGAGAGTTTGGGGATTGGGGGCAATTGGAGTCAGCAGTGGCGATCCTCTTCGAGGGCTTCGCTAACGGGCGATTCCCTACGGGATAGCTACGCTTGACGCGCTTTCTGGTAGAATTCAATTCTGAACTGTCACAACTGCCCATTAGCTTGAACTTGTATGATGATTTCTCGAATTCGCAAAAATATTTATACTTTATTGCTGAGTTTTGTTATTTTAGCAGTAATTGCCGCTGGGGCGATCGCCATTAATCCCGCACCTGCTTTCGCTTTGGATCGCGACAAAGAAATCCTAGTCGGCGCTGATTTTACTGGCAAAGTTCTGACTGACGACAGTTTTAATAAAGCCAATCTTCGCAACAGCAATTTTACTAATGCAGATTTGCGCGGCGTCAGCTTTTTTGCTGCCAATATGGAAGAGGCAAATTTTGAAGGCGCTAATTTGACGGGTGCTACTTTAGATTTAGCTCGCATGATGAAAGCAAATTTAACTAATGCTATCCTTGAGGGTGCTTTCGCTTACAATACCAGACTCGAAGGAGCTGTCATTGACGGTGCTGATTTTACAGACACACTGCTGCGAGACGATATGATAGAAAAACTTTGTAAAGTGGCAAAAGGTACTAATCCCGTGACGGGTAGAGATACTCGCGAAACTCTTTTTTGCGATTATTAAAAGGCTAATTAAACGGAACTTAACCCGCACGGGGGGTAAGTTCCATGTAAACTATCTGGCAGTAGGGCGATCG
>JAICRN010000239.1 GCA_025937335.1 Microcoleus sp. TY_ISSM_2_bin.22 | reverse complement strand
GATTTTAGTGTCGATCGCTCAAAAGAAAAAAAGGATTCGGATTTGATTTCGCAGTCTAGTTGATATTGGGGAACAGTTCGTAATCGACAGCATCACTCAACCGCATTAGACAAACTCTCAAACCACCACACTAAGGTACGGGCATGATCGAGCGCATCCGTTAACCGCTCGCCCGTCCAATCGCCATACTCCCCGTGCTCGCCCGCCCCCCACACTATGATGTACTCCAGGAACGGATCGATCTGCACGCCAAACCCACCACTAGACTGGTTAAACACCGCGTAGAGATCCTCTGGCTGAACAGACCATCGCAAGAAAACGACTCTTGTTGCCAATCCTGGGAATTCGTTGAACATTTCAGCGAAGAACCGTTGACTGAAGGCAGGGGCGTGGGCTAAAGCGATGTCTTGTGGCTCGCTCCACCACTGACCCTTTGTCTCACGGCCACAACGAGGATCGTGTTCTTCAAATTTGTCCATAAGGAATCTCTCTCTTCTCGAACTCTGTATCCTCTGCGCTCTCTGCGGTTAAATCATTCCTATCCAACCGTAAACGATATCAGCCGTAAACTCCTGAATCCGACGGATTGCCTGCGCCATGTCCCAAAGTGAAGCACTATCCCGATCGCCCGCTTGCATAAATCACTCGATAGGTTTTCAAAATGTTCGATCGCCGATAGGGATTTTTTTCCACCAAATCTACAGAACGCTGAAATAAATGCTCTATTTGCTCCTGCATACTCAAGAGATCGGATAGTGTGAGGCGGTGCGATGGCTCATATGTCACCAGTACATCCACATCGCTATCAGGGCGAAAATCATCCCGCAGCACGGAGCCAAACAGGGCAAATTCGACAATGTTCCAGCGCTGGCAAAATTGCGCGATCGCATCTAGAGATACTTTTAGGCGATCGCTCACTACATATTGTAAATCCGATTGTAACTCAACCATGCGCGAGCAAACCTCCAACGAGAGCAACTAACGTCTGAACTAAGGAATGAGAATTAAATAACTTCCACTCTTGAAAGTGGGATGGGTGTCCCGCCCGTCTTTTTTGGACGGGCGGGACGCCCATCCCACAATAACAATTAAAATTGTAAGTTATTTAATTCGCGATCCTAAAGTGAAGCAATCCCATCGCTAACTTTCACCATGAGTGTCATCGGATCGATCGGCGAAACAGTAAACCCGCACTTCTGGTAAAACTGCTTCGCATCTTCGGAGATAGCGTGTACGAGAATTGCGCGTATCCCGGCAATCTCAGCAGCTTGCAAAGTGCGAAGAATTGCATCCCGCAGCAAAGCGCGTCCGATGCCGCAGCCTTGCCAGTTGCGATCGACTGCAAGCCGTCCAATCACCATAACAGGAATCGGATCGGGCATATTGCGCCGGACTTTACCCGGTGCAGAATTTAGTGCTACTGCTCCATTTGCCAGACAATAGTACGCAATGACTGCTTGGCGATCGCACAAAACATAAGTCCGTGAAGCGCCCTCTGACTCATTTTTCAGAGCGCGGCGCTTGAGCCATTCATCTAACAGACTGTTGCCTGAATCAAAGGTCTCAATTTGATGTAACGAGTTCAGTTTTTCAGGCGGGCAGAGTTGGTCTAAATCTCGATCTAATCCCACGGAGATTTTGTTTTTAGTAATGCGTTTAGCTTCTGATTTGGCGTCGGCGGTGCATCCAGCAGCGCCAAAAATTGCTTAAATTTAATTTCATCTAACCCAAAAAAACAGCGGTCTAGAAGAACATCTTGAGCTTTTTGGTAAGCTGATTCAAGCATGAACTCCGATCGGCTCTTTCCCTGTAATTGGGCCGCGCGATCGATGAGAGCGCGTTGATTCGGCTTAGCTCGAATGTTGATTGTAACATCGCGGGTCTGGCTGACTGATTCTTCAGATGCTGGCGGGTGCATAACAGTTACCTCTGGCTAAACACAGTAGTAATTAGAGCTAGTAGCCCTAGCATATTTATATGCTAATTTTTTGTATACACAATGTCAACACATATACTGAAATCTGCGATCGCGGATCTAGTTAACCGCGATGGAATCGTGAACTCACGCATTGTACGGGCAGCCCCCGCCGCCCCTGATACAGGAGTGGCCTAAGTCCTGATGTTGCCTTTCTAGGTCTGTTTTTGATAGTTGACACAAATTTTTTAAACTTGTGCTAACTCTTGACTTACAGACTTACAGAGTGAAAATATGCTAAGACGCAAGCAACAAACAAACCAACCTATGAACTTTTCCCAGAAGTCAGGGGGCAAAAGTGCCACACCCCCAAAAACCAACTCAACACAGAATCTCGGCGTCGCAGGATTGCAGAAATTACTTTTTGCCGCCGGAATAGCCTCTCTGTGCGCTAGCTGTCAAAATCCTCAAGCACCCACCGCCACAACTCCCGGAGGCAGCCCCGGAACCAGTCCCGCAGCCACTCCCGTCGCAGTCAGCAGCCCCGGAGACCCAAATACTGTCAAAATTGTCTCCATGCTCCCGATGACAGGCAGCGCCTTGGGTCAAGCTCAAACAATGGTCAACGGCATCCAACAAGCCCTCGCCGAAAGTGACTCGAAAGCTTGCGACGGTAAAATCAAAATCCAATACGAAGTTTACGATGACGCCACCGCCGCCGCCGGCAAATGGGACCCGGCCCAAGTAACGTCGAACTCCAACAAAGCCGTCGCTGACGGTTCGGTAGTTGCCGTCATCGGTCACTATAACTCCGGTGCCGCCAAACTTTCCATTCCCGTGCTCAACCAAGCTAACATCGTCATGATCAGTCCGGCCAACACTTATCCGGGACTGACTAAACCAGGAAAAGGTGAAGCCAAAGAACCCAACGTTTATTATCCCGCTGGCACTCGCAATTTCACCCGCGTTGTCCCCGCTGACGACCTTCAAGGTGCTGTAGCTGGTAACTGGGCGAAATCTTTGGGCGTGCAAAAAGTCTACATTCTCGACGACCAAGAACTCTACGGCATAGGCATCGCTGACGTTTTTGAAGCCACTTCTAAAAAGTTGGGAATTCAAGTCCTCGGAAGAGAGGGAATTGATATTAAAGCTAGCGACTACAAGGCGTTAATGAATAAGATCAAAGCTTTAAATCCCGACCTGATTTACTTCGGTGGCACTACTCAGAGCAACGCCGGACAAATAATTAAAGACATGAGAAATGTCGGGATGACGGCTGATGCAGTTAAGTTCATGGGGCCCGATGGCATTAAAGAGCAAGCTTTAATTGACGCGGCAGGCAAAGATGCCGAAGGAGTTTACGCTACTTTTGGCGGCTTGCCTCCTCAAGAATTGACTGGTGTGGGTGCGAAGTGGTACGAAAGTTACAAGGCAAAATATAATGCTGAACCGGAAGCTTATGCAGCTTACGCCTATGAAGCTGCTAAAGTTGCGATCGGCGCAATTAATAAAGTTTGCAAAAATGACCGCCCTGCTATCCGCGAAGCTGTCTTGGCAACTAAAGATTTTAACGGGGTACTCGGCACTTGGAGTTTTGACACCAACGGCGACACGAGCTTGACTACAATGTCAGGAAATGTTGTTAAAGGCGGTAAGTGGGAGTTCGTGAATGCGCTCAAGACGGAATAATTAGTCAGTTGTCAGTTGTCAGTTGACTGTTGTCAGTTGACTGTTGTCAGTAGTGATTTTAACTGGTTCCTAAGCAGAGCCTAGGAACCAATGTCACTCTTGGTCTGCTGGGCTTTCCGAGCCGAAAAATTGGAGGTAGAGCCTCCAAATCCGCGTTTCTAATATCTGCCTAGAAACGAGTAGAATGAATGTTCCTAATGCCCAATTTCCAATTCCCAATTACGAATAATTATGAAAAACTGGAAAAGTATTCTCTTATATCTAGGTGTAGCTTATATAGTTTTGCTATTAGGTCCGATCGCAGGATTTGATTTGCCAAAAATCGTTGGAGAAATAGTCAGCAATCCTGAAGTTTTTATCCAACAATTATTAGTTGGCCTGGTCAACGGTGCGCTGATTGCAATTATTGCTTTGGGTTACACTATGGTTTATGGCATTATTGAGTTAATCAATTTTGCTCACGGCGATTTGTATATGTTGGGCGCTTTTGCTTCGCTAACTGTGTTCGGGGCTTTTGGCCTTCAAGACGGCGCACCTTTAGGTATTGCTATACCGGTGATGTTAGTCGCTTTAATTGTATGTTCTGTGTTTTGTGCTGGGCTGAATATTGTTGTGGAAAAGTACGCTTATCGGCCTTTGCGAAATGCTCCCCGTTTGGCTCCTTTAATTTCCGCAATTGGAGTTTCTTTTATTTTCCAAAATATGGGGCTGTTTTGGGGGGGATTGAAAGCTTTTATTCCGGTGATGGGTTCTAATTCTGCTGCGCCGAAAAGCTTTCCCGATTTGTTGCCGCGAGTTGATATTCTAAAGTTTTTGGGAATTCAAACGAGTATTGTATTTACTACGAAAGATTTAATTGTGTTGGTGGTGGCTGTGGTATTGATGGTTTTGCTTCATGTGTTTGTCCAGTACACTCGTCTGGGAAAGGCGATGCGGGCAACGGCTCAAAGCCGCGATGCTGCTAAAATTATGGGGATTAATGTAGATCAGATTATTGCTCTGACTTTTTTGATTGGGGGAGCTTTGGCAGGTTCGGCAGGAATTTTGGTTGGTTTGTACAACAATACGATTGTGTTTACGATGGGGTTTACCGCGGGTTTGAGAGCTTTTACGGCGGCGGTTTTGGGGGGAATTGGCAATATTGTGGGGGCGATGTTAGGAGGAGTTTTGATTGGGTTGCTGTCGTCTTTGAGCGATCAGTATTTGTCGAGCCGCTGGACTAATGCTTGGGTGTTTGGGGTTTTGGTGGTGATTTTGGCTTTTCGGCCAGGGGGTTTGTTGGGAGAAAATGTTCAGGAAAAGGTTTGAAGGTGCTGGGTTGAAAAAATGGCAAAAGACATTTATCATTATCAAGTAAGGACTGCTTTAGAAAAGGACGGGTGGATAATTACAGACGATCCTTTCCCTCTCAGACTTTCCTTGCGCGGTGTGTTGATAGACTTAGGAGCAAAAAAGTTACTGGCTGCTGAACGAAAGGGACAAACAATTGCCGTTGAAATCAAAAGCTTTATAGGCAAATCTCCAGTAAAAGATTTAGAAAATGCTTTAGGTCAGTATACTTTGTATTTGACAAGGCTATCTAGATTAGACCCAGAACGAACGCTATATTTAGCAATTGTTGAGGAAATTTATACTACTTTTTTCGCCGAGGAAATTGTGCAAGTTGTTCTCGAAGATAGGGGAATAAAACTAATTGTTGTAGATCCAGTTAAGGAGGTTATTACAAAATGGATAAACTAGACGAGTACCGGGACTTAATCTATAAAATATTGTCTTACTATGCCAATTTGCCGTACAGATACGGCGACATTAGCAGCTATGTGATTGTCAGCCAAGACCGCAATCATTTTATGTTGATGCACGAAGGTTGGCAAGACCGCAAACGCATTCATGGTGCGGTAGTTCACGTTGAAATCCGCAACGGCAAACTCTGGATTCATTATGACGGTATAGAAGACGGTATTACCGATGAATTACTGGAGGGTGGCGTCCCGGAAAATTGCATTGTTTTAGCGTTTCATTCGCCGGAAGTCCGCAAACATACCGGATTTGCGATCGCCTGAAAAATCCGCTGGCAAAATATCGAGTTAACCTGCGCTATCAAATTAAATATTCCCTGGTTTGAGCCAGCCAAAAACTTCGCCTAAAGTTAACTGCATTTCCGGCATAAATTTGGGCATCGGAAGTATATCTGTTGGTTCTTGCAAGGAAATAGGCTGCTGCCTTGCGGGATAGGCTAAAATGTTTTTTTCATCGGGATCGAGCAACCAACCCATCTGACAACCGCCATTCAAACAGTGCAAAATATTGTTTGTAACTTTGGTTTGGCTTTGGGCTGGGGACAATATTTCTATTGTCCAGTCTGGGTGAGCATTAAATGTATTGGCAATTTCGCCGTCAGCGTCTAGGGGAATGCGATTCCAAACAAAAATCGCGACATCGGGGACAATAGAACGTCCGCCAAAGGTGCAGCGAAGTTCTGGAAATGCCCAAGCAATCCGCTGAGGTTTGCCCGCTGCATTAACTCTCGTGATGAGTTCTCCCTGAATTGTACTGTGTTTTCCTTGTGGCATAGGTTTTTGTACGATCGCACCTTTGATGTATTCGCTAGCGGGTTTGGTTTCTGGGAGTTGCAAAAACTCGTCGAGGGTGATAGTTTTTTGAGGTGCTTGTACCATATAGCGATTGCCCGTTTGAAGTGTGTTGCGGTAACAGTTCCAGTATATAGCAGTTGACAGTTGACAGTTGACAGTTGACAGTTGACAGTTGATAGTGAACAGTGACTAATAACTAATGACTAATAACTAATGACTAATAAAATAATCCAAGCAATTAAATCGAGCGGTATTTTAGGGGCGATCGGCTCTTTGACGGTTTTGTTATTCGGGGGTTGGAGCGGCACCGTGATCGGCTGGCTGATGGGTACGGCGGCAGGGTTTATGAGTTGTCGGGATCAGAAGGTTTACAGCCCGAAAATGGGTGCGACTATCGGCAGTTTAGCAGGATTGGGATTGGGAGTTTGGCTGTTAGTTGCGAGTGTGGTAGAAGGGGTTTTGATTAGACCTTTGTCTGGTCAATCTGCTGTGGCTTTGCCGACGACGCTGCTGTACGGAATTTGCAGTTTGACGATCGCCATTTTGACAGCTACGTTAATGGGTGCTTTGCAGGGTTTGCAGGGGGAACGCCAGCGGCTGGCAACTCTGGTGACATTAGCTTTTATTTTAATTCTGTTTCCCTTTATCGACATTCAGGCTCAAACCGGCTGGATTGCTACTGTAGTACAGATTCAAATCTTTATTATGTTGGCGCTGGGTTTGAATATTACTGTGGGTTTTGCGGGTTTGTTGGATTTGGGATATGCGGCGTTTTTTGCGATCGGCGCTTACACGACGGCTTTGCTATCTTCTGGGCAGTTAAATATTGCTTGGAACTTTTGGGTGGTACTGCCGATCGCCGCCGGTGTAGCTGCGATCGCGGGTGTAATCCTCGGTATTCCGACACTGCGGCTCAAGGGCGATTATTTGGCGATTGTTACCCTCGGTTTTGGCGAAATTATCCCGGTTGTCTTTAGGAATTTAACGGCGATTCGGATTGACGAACCAGTCTCGAAGATTGTTGCTTCCCTGTTGGGGAAACCCGAGTTGGTGCTGTGTCTGGTTGGGTGCGATCGACCTTTTAACCTCACCGGCGGCGAAGCAGGAATAAACCCGATCGGGCGTCCATCTCTCCCCATTGTCGGCACTTTCAGCACCGGCAACTACTTTCCCTGGTACTACCTAATTTTGCTGCTAGTTGTCTTCGCTTACTTCATGATTTCGCGGCTGCGAGATTCCCGCTTGGGCCGGGCGTGGAATGCCATGCGCGAAGATGAATTAGCGGCTAGTGCGATGGGGATTAACCTGGTCAAAACCAAACTTTCGGCTTTTGCGATGGGAGCGACGTTTTCGGGCTTTGCAGGCGCATTTTACGCCGCCTATATCAGCGCGATTTTTCCCAGCGTTTTCGATTTCTCGGTGTCGGTAATCATCCTGTGTATGGTGATTTTAGGCGGTTTGGGCAACATGACCGGGGTGATTTTGGGCGCTATCATTATCATGTCTGCCGATCGACTTTATCTGCCACAATTAGCGCAAGTCCTCAAGGGTTTTCTGGATACTTCTGTACTCGACTGGCCCTGGATTATTGAAATTCCCCAGTTGCGAGAGTTTCTGAAAACCAGTTTAGACCCGATTCAAATGCGCTTATTTCTATTCGGCCTAACTCTTGTTGTCATGATGATCGTGCGGCCGGAGGGGCTGATTCCTGATAAGCTCCACCAAGCTGAACTGCATTCTGATGGTGAAGCCAGCAATGAGTCTTTAGCAGATGCCAGAAGTCAATAAGTAGGTAAGGGCAAAAACCATAGTATTTTGTAGGCGGGTTTAGCTAAGAATCTAGG
>JAICRN010000810.1 GCA_025937335.1 Microcoleus sp. TY_ISSM_2_bin.22 | reverse complement strand
TTTATAATAAAAATATATTAACACCTATACACCTACCGGAATTGTGTACTATGATATAGTGTACAATTTAAACTCGATCGCGAGTGGGAAATGTGGAACTATCTTCTAGAGTAGAATATGCCTTGTTAGCGCTCTTGGAACTGGCGAGCCACCACCCGAAGGATTCGCCCCTAACAGTAAACGAAATTACTGCTTCTCAAGAGATACCGGAACGCTATCTAGACCAAATTCTTGCCGTGCTGCGGCGTGCGAGTATCGTCCAGAGTCTGCGGGGCGCTAAAGGCGGTTATTTGCTGGCAAAAGAGCCTTGGCAGATTACTTTGCTAGAGGTGTTTTCGACTCTCGAAGGTGACGGCAGCGGCAACACCCAAAAAGTTTCGGAATCTGCAACAATAGAAAAAACTGCGGTGCTAGAAATATGGCAGGAAGCTCGACAGGCATCTTGGGAGGTTTTGGGCAAATACACATTACAAGATTTGTGCGAACAGCGGGATGTTCGCAAACAAGCACATCCCATGTACTACATTTAATAGGAGAGAAATTAAGCCATGAAAATTGCTAAGGATGTTACAGAAATAATTGGCAGAACTCCTTTAGTTCAGCTCAATAAAATTCCGCAAGCCGAAGGAGTAGTTGCTCAAATTGTGGCCAAATTGGAAGGGATGAATCCGGCTGCGTCGGTGAAAGATCGGATTGCCGCCAGCATGATTCAGGCGGCAGAAGATGCGGGGTTAATTCAACCGGGGAAAACTATTTTAGTTGAACCGACTTCAGGCAATACTGGAATTGCTTTGGCAATGATCGCGGCGGCGAAAGGCTACAGTCTGATTTTAACAATGCCGGATACGATGAGTTTAGAGCGCAGATCGATGCTGAAAGCTTACGGAGCTCGGTTGGAATTAACTCCGGGACATGAAGGGATGTTAAGCGCGATCGCCCGGGCGGAAGAAATTGTAGAAGAAACCCCCGACGCTTTCATGCTGCAACAGTTTCGCAACCCCGCTAATCCGAAAATTCACCGGGCAACCACGGCCGAGGAAATTTGGGAAGATACAGACGGTAAAGTAGATTTTTTAGTTGCTGGAGTTGGCACCGGCGGTACGATTACTGGAGTTGCTGAGGTAATTAAACAGCGGAAACCGAGTTTTAAGGCGATCGCAGTTGAACCAGCCACCAGCGCCGTGCTTTCTGGAGGTAAATCTGGTGCTCACAAAATTCAAGGGATTGGTGCAGGATTCATCCCGGAAGTGTTGAAACCAGAGTTAATTGATGAAACGATCGCAGTTAGCGACGAAGATGCGATCGCCTACAGCCGTCGGCTGGCCAGAGAAGAAGGATTGTTGTCAGGAATTTCTGCAGGCGCCGCTTTGTTTGCCGCCATTCAAGTCGGCAAGCGTCCCGAAAATGCTGGAAAATTGATAGTTTTTGTGCAGCCTTCTTATGGCGAACGCTACCTCAGTACAGCCTTGTTCAAAGATTTAGAATTGCCGACAGTCGCCGAACTCGAATCA
>JAICRN010000264.1 GCA_025937335.1 Microcoleus sp. TY_ISSM_2_bin.22 | reverse complement strand
TCTATGAACAGGGAGCAATTTCCGCCTCAACTAGCGACAGCAAAAAACTAGCCGCGGAAACAACTCAACAGCAACTCAACGAAGGAAAGGCAAAACTGAATCAAATTCAGGAATCCCGCCAACAACAAATTAACGAAGCCCAAGCCAAATTGAATCAAATTCAGCAATCGCGCCAACAGCAAATTAACGAAGCCCAAGCCAAACTCAGCCAAATTGAGCAATCTCGACACCAGCAAATCGACGAAGCCAAAGCAAATCTCGATCGCATCGCCGAAGTGCGTCCCGTTGACATAGCAGCAGCCGCCGCCGAAGTCAGTTTGGCCGCAACAGCCGCCAAACAAGCCAAAGCCAATCTGGATCTAGCTTACATCCGTGCTCCCAGAGACGCGCAAGTCCTGAAAATTCACACGCATCCGGGGGAAAGAGTCGGAAACGACGGCATTGTCGAACTCGGACAAACTCGCCAGATGCTGGCTGTTGCGGAAATCTACGAAAGCGATGTGGACAAAGTACGCCTCGGACAAACTGCCAAAATTACTAGCGATGCTTTGACCGGCGAATTGCGGGGAACTGTCGAACATATTGGTTTGCAAGTGCAGCGGCAAAACATTGTTAACACCGATCCTTCTGCGAATATTGATAGTCGAATTGTGGAAGTAAAAGTGCGCTTAGATGAAACTTCCAGCCAGAAAGTAGCGGGATTAACCAATTTGCAAGTCAAAGTGGCGATCGGGGAAATTAAAGATTAAGTAAAAAATGTTACTTTCTTACCGGTAGAAAACTCTCTACTTCTTCCTCTCTCTTCCTTCGTGTTCTAGCGCTAACGCGCCGCTTCGCTAACGCGCCGCTTCGCGGTTTAATAATTACATATTATTTCAGTACGAAGAGAGTAAACCATCAGTCCTATCTCTTCAATCCAAAATCCAAAATCTAAAATCTAAAATCATATGCTTGGACTCATCCAACCCTTAGAACAATTAAGACGCAGAACTTCCCTCGGATGGCTGCAACTGAGTCACGACAAAGGGCGAATGCTGGTTGCAGTAGCAGGAATTGCCTTTGCTGACGTTTTGATGTTCATGCAGTTAGGCTTTCAAAATGCGCTTTACACCAGCAATACGCGGCTGCACCAAAGCTTGGAAACAGACTTAGTTTTGATTCACCCCCAAGCGCGAAATTTGATTAATTTGTCTTCCTTCCCCAGGCGCAGATTGTATCAAGCAATGAACGTACCGGGCGTAAAATCAGCCGAGCCGCTTTACGTGAAAATTGCTAACTGGAAAAATCCCGAAACTCGGCGCGAAACGTCGCTGATGGTGGTGGGTTTCAATCCCGATCGCCCTGCGTTTGCGCTTCCAGAAGTCAACCAAAATTTGAGCGCAATTAAATTGCCGGATACTGTGCTGTTCGATCGAGCTTCTAGGGGAGACTACCAAGGGACGATCGCACAAATCGCTGAAGGCAAAGCCGTTAAAGCTGAGGTCGAGCGACGCACGATGAACGTCAGCGGTTTATTCACAGTTGGAGCATCTTTTGCCGCCGACGGTATTTTGATGACTAGCGATCAAAATTACCTGCGCCTGTTTGCCAGACAAAACGCCGCGAGTGTTAATGCCGGATTAATTCAACTGCAACCGGGTGCTGACCCCGTGGAAGTTCAACAAGTTTTGAAAGCATACTTACCAGATGATGTCAAGGTACTAACCAAACAAGAATTTATCGATTTTGAGAAAAACTATTGGGCTAAGAATACTGCGATCGGCTTTGTGTTTAATTTAGGCGTCGCGATGGGTTTTGTAGTTGGTGTCATTATTGTTTATCAAGTTCTCTCAACCGATGTCAGCGACCACATGGGAGAATACGCTACTTTCAAAGCGATGGGCTACCGCAATGTTTATTTACTGGGCATCGTTTTTGAAGAAGCTCTAATTCTTTCCCTCCTCGGTTTTTTGCCGGGAGTAGGAGTCTCTTTCGGACTCTACTCTTTAACTCGCAATGCTACAAATTTACCTCTTTATATGACGCTGCTTAGAGCAGTTATAGTATTACTTTTGAACGTGATTATGTGTACTATCTCGGGAGCAATTGCCACTCGCAAACTGCAAGCAGCCGATCCAGCAGATATGTTTTAAGGGAAAATTTAAAAGAGAGTCGGAAGGACACTAAATCTGGATTATAAACCCCTCAGACTACGTGGCTGGAACCTTTCTTTCCTACACAAACGAAGTCCGCCGCAGCGGACTAAAGAATAAAGGGAGTATTAAAGCCAGATTTTGTATAAACTCCTGACTCCACACATATTTTTTGTAATCATTCTCTTGTTTTTCTCTCTACATTTTCGGCGAAGAAAGCGGTTTATTCTTAAATCTCAAATCTCAAACCAATAAGTTATGAATTCTACTACTCTCTACCCGACAACCAACGCCTTACAGATTCCTGCACCTATAATTTCCGCGCACCAACTCGACCACTACTTCGGTCAAGGTCAACTGCGAAAACAGGTACTTTTTGGCATTAATCTCGACATTAATGCAGGTGAAATCGTGCTGATGACGGGGCCTTCCGGTTCGGGAAAAACCACACTTTTAACTTTGATTGGCGGGCTGAGATCCGGTCAATCGGGAAGTCTCAAAATTCTCGGTCAAGAAATGTGCAAAGCCAGCGCAGACCAATTGGTAAAGGCGCGGCGCAAAATTGGCTATATTTTTCAGGCGCACAACTTGCACCGCAGTTTGACGGCGCTACAAAACGTGCAGATGGGTTTGGAAGTTCACGGGAATTTGTCGCGTTCCCAAATGCGCGATCGCTCTGCAAAAATGCTAGAGTTAGTAGGACTGGAACAGCGGATTAACTATTATCCAGATGACTTGTCGGGAGGACAGAAACAAAGAGTTGCGATCGCCCGCGCTTTGGTAAGTCAACCGCAAATTGTTTTAGCTGACGAACCGACAGCCGCCCTCGACAGCAAATCCGGTCGCGAAGTGGTGAATTTGATGCAGCAACTAGCCAAAGAACAGGGTTGTACTATTTTGTTAGTAACCCACGATAACCGAATTTTGGATATTGCCGATCGCATCGTTCACATGGAAGATGGAAAATTAGCCTAATTTTTAAATTTCCGAAGAATAGACATCACCCATAACTCCCCATTTTCAATTTTGGATGTCAAAATTTAATCCAAAATTGCCAAACCCCAATCTAAACTCGTCCTAGGACTATTCACTAATTGCTAACAACCAATCCTTGACGGTGAATCCCCAAATTTTTCAGGTACATTGCTTCGAGTTTGGGCATCGACGATTCTACGGAACCCCCATAACGCCGAAAAGAAGGCCAGATGTAAGCGAGTTTTCTGACTGCTGGTTCCAATCTACCCGCTTCTATATCTTCTAATGCACCTTTTTCTCGGATTAACTCTATAGCCATCCAATCTTGATTTTCTGGGCTGAAATCGCGGACGCCAAATTTTTTGGCAAATCTGTCCCAAGTGGTGCTGAGAAACTGATACCGCCCCGCTGCGTCGGAACAGAGTTTTTTGCCGTAGCGGCGGCCGCACCTCATTTCCCTGGGATGATCTTGAAAGCTGACAAATTTCGTGCCGGTGTACTGGGTGCGGTAGCCGTCAGGGCTAGCGGTTCCTTCGGCGGCGGCAATCGTGTCGAGAAAGGCTTTGACTCGACGTTCCGGGCCGATGCTATCGAGTTTGCTATCCTGTCTGGGCTCTGGTGAATTCAGGGTTGGAGTTTCGGGCGATCGATCGCGCTTGATGTTATCCTCTCTTTTGTCTGGTGAATCGATCGCCGCAACTTCCGGCAGGCGTTTCGGGGCGGGCGAGTTTTCGGCCGAGACTGATTGTCCCCACAGCAGCCTCGGCGTCATTCGACCTAAGAAAAAGCACAAACAGATTATGAAACCCCAAGAGAGTTGAAAACGAAGGCGTTTGGAGCGATTCCGGCGCAGAACCGGCCATCGATGAAGGGGGAGTGTTGCGGGCAAAATTTTCGTTTGCTGGCCGAAGGCGAACAGCGATTTCAGCGCTACCAAGGTTTGCTTGTAGAAACGCGGTGGAAGTTTCCGAGCTCTCATCGCTGCTGCGAAACTCTCGACATCTGTCAGAGTAACTTGTGCCAGCGGTTTTGCGACAAACACTCGAAAATGGTTGGCCGCCTGCCAGCTAAAGCCCCGCTTGCGGGGGGATTTGCGGTTTACCCACAGGCGAATTAGCTCCATGTCTGACATAGGAAGCAGGTGGCGTCCCAGATGTTTTGATGCGTACAAGAGTACCTCCTGATATCACTTCTAGTTGAAGGTTGCCAGTTAGAACGGATGAGTGAAACAGGGATCAAGGGAAACTGGCTTCAACCATACTAAGTGATACTACTAAGCGCTCACCCGGTCAAGCTCAAGGGCCGATTGTTCGAGCAGTTGAGTGTAAAGTTGACTGAGTTGGGAGGCGATACCGTCCCAACTGAAATAGGTTTCCACGCGCTGGCTGCCTGTGTGTCCGAGTTGCTGGCACCATACTGAGTCAGCTAACAAGCGATCGATCGCATCGGCAAAAACTGCTTCATTTTTCGGCGACGCAAGCAAACCTGTTTCTTGCGGCACTGCGGCACTACAGTATATTTCAGCCCTCCCACGTCGGAGGCGATTACCGGCGTACCGCAGGCCATCGCTTCAATGGCGACTAAACCAAGGGTTCGTAGTGGCTGGGAACGACGCACACATCGGCGGCGGCGTAGTAGGCGGGGAGAATGTCTCGGCTCAAGCCGCCCGGAAAACTGGTAATGTCGCTCAGGCCGAGTTCTTCAACGATACTGCCGATCCGATCGCGCTCTTTGCCGTCGCATTCCCCCGGACGCCAGCCACCGCCAATTATGAGTTTTAAATCGGCTTTGGGAAGCGCGGACATACTGACGGCGCGGACTGAGGTTTCGATGCCCTTGCGGGGGTCAAAACGACGGACGTAAAGCACGACTTTGGTTTCGGTGGCTATTCCTAATTCGCGGCGGGCGGCCGATCGGGCGATCGAGCCGAACCGTTCAAGGTCCGTACCGCAGGGAATGATGTCAATCTTGCCTTTTGAGGAAACCAGAGACCTCATGTGTTGTTTTTCTTGGGGACTGGTAGCCACTACGCGATCTGCTGTTTCCAAAAGTGTTTTTTCGACTTGCAGCCTGGTTTTGGCAATCATCGGAATTGTCGAAACCGACTTGTATTTAATTGCTGCCAAAGAATGGTAAGTGTGAACTTGCAGCAGAGGTTGCGATTTTTTCAACTCCATTCCCACCAAATAAAACAGCTAGTAATTCGTGTGAACTAAGGGATATTGAAAGCCTGATTCTAACTGAAAATTCTGAAATTATTGAACAAAGATTGGTAAATATCCGTAGAGTTCGTCGCGGGGAATAAATTATTGCGGCCCTGCTACTAGCCGAATTGTCCGGCAATTCGGACTGTGCTGTAAAATTATTGCTTGTTGGCGATCGGATTAGCGGGCGAACATATCAACTTGCCACCCCTGTTTCGCCAGAGCTTCCCCTACTTGACCCACGTAAACATTTTGCCCGCCCGCTTCTTCTTTGCCAATGTCCACAGCCGGATCGCCGTGTACGGAGATGAGGGGGATGCGTTTTTTAGTTAATGAAATCATGATTGTTTACCACAAGTTAAAAATAACTTGCCGGAGAAGATTGAGAGTGCTATTTTGGGGGCTGGGTCTGGAATGAAATCTTTTAGCTAATTAGTATTAAAGTCAAAATGCGGGAGTGACAAATCATCCTTCAGGGATAAGTTGCAGGGAAAATTTGAAATAGAACTTCCTTCTGCTGACAGAGACGTGCAGCAGATAAAAATCTAGATAATCTAAATGGAAATGAACAAAGGTGAAGGGAATTTCCCGGATTCAAGTAGGTGTCAAACTCTAGCCTGCTTTCAACTTGCTGTTCGAGATGCCAGGTCAGTCGAAGGTAGAACTTTTACTCCTCTGGATCGATAGGTAGGGCTTTAGAGAAAGCAGAAGTAGGTCATCCCAAAGAAAGAATGTTATAGGCGATAGAAAAAACAGCAAAATTATTGCATTCAAAATTTTTCTTGGCTTCCTTCTGCCTTCTTCCCTCTGCCTTCTGCCTTCTGCCTTCTGCCTTCTTCTGTCAAACCAGGAGTGCGAGTTTAACCTCAAATTTCCCGTTTGTCTAATGTTAAGACTTGTTCCTATGTTTGCGTGCGGAGGATTCCCCGTTTTCGCTGTTGAGGATATTCTTTCGCGAACCTTGCATTCGGGAACCGTATCGGTTAGCCCAAACTTGGGTAAACTCGGCACCTAAGAAGAGAATTTGAGCGGAATAATTAATCCAAAGCAGGATAATCACGAACGAGCCAGCAGCACCGTAGGTAGAGGCAATACCGCTACCTCCGAGGTAAACTCCTATTAGGGATTTGCCGATCGTAAACAGCACTGAGGTGATGGCGGCGCCGATCCAAACATCATTCCAGGCAAGATTGACATCGGGCAAAAGTTTGTAAATTAAGGCAAAAAGCAGCGTAACTACGCCAAAGGAGATAGCAAAGTCCACAATCTGCCAAATGTTGATTGGTAATTGCAGCAAGCCGTTCAACCAATAGCTAACCGCTGCTAAAACTGCGCTAATTACTAAAGATACTAGCAGTAGAAAGCCTATGCCTAAAATCATCGCAAAAGACAATATGCGGTCTTGCAAAAATCCCCAGATTCCGCGTCCCGGAGGAGGTGAAACATTCCAAATAGTATTGAGGGCTTCTTTAAGATTAGTAAACACGTTGGAAGCACCCCACAAAAGTGTAGCGATGCCGACTAAAGTAGCAATCATTCCCGACTTTGGTTCGGAGGCTTTGAGGATTAGTTCTTGGACGGTTTGGGCACCATCTTTGCCGATTAAACTTTGGAGTTGGGCGACGATTTGACCTTGGGCTGCGTCTGGACCAAAGACTAAACCCACGATCGCAATTACGATAATTAGCAGCGGGGCGAGGGAGAAGACTGTGTAATAGGCTAGGGCGGCGGCTAGGGTTGGCGCTTTATCTTCTTGCCATTCAGTAAAAGTTTGTTTGAGCAGCGATATGACTGTTTTTAAGTTCACGGCATTTGGTTTCCTTATACTTGTCGTCCACCAAGGGATTGTAATAGGTTAAGAGTTTTTTAGCGTCGGCCACAAGATAGATTTATCGATTAGCAAATTCGGAAAATTACTTTTATGTCAGATTCCCACAAAACTGTTAACAGCACCGATGTAAAGTTGTCCAAAAAAGCAATTTATTGGGCAAAACTGAGCGCATTAGTAGCGGTGGTCAATTTTTTGCTGGTACTTTTCCATTTCAGTTACCTTCAGTTGCGCCCTGTTTATCAGAGCTATTTTCCGGGTTTAGTTAAAATTTATGACCCGATTAAAGGCATTGATTCGAGTTTGCCAAATCCCGAATATTTGAAAGGTGCTGACCAGTTTTGGCGAATTGATACGTTTTTTATTGGTTTTTTTGGGGCGGAATTTTTGATTAAAAGTCTGTTCCACACCCGCCGTAAACCGGGGGTAACTTGGTTTGATTTTGTGCTGAGGCGCTGGTACGAGGTGTTTCTGGTGATACCGATTTGGCAGGGGTGGCGGATTCTGCCGGTATTGGTGCGGCTGCACAAGTCGGGTTTGGTGAATCTCGATCGCGTAGTTGCTCAAGTTACCTA
>JAICRN010000043.1 GCA_025937335.1 Microcoleus sp. TY_ISSM_2_bin.22 | reverse complement strand
CTGTGGGTTCGTAGTGGAGGCGATCGGCATCTTCCAACACTGTTTGGTGTCCGTCCCGCAGAAACCGCTTGCAGCCGTATTTGCCTTGCAATTTGTCAATAATCTTATTGCGAGTCCGTTCTATTAATTCTCGATCTTCCACAGCAAAAGCCGGAAAACTAATCACGCTCAATAAAGCGGCATCTACTTCTTTTGAACTAGATTCGCGAGGCAAAAGCGATTCCAAAGTAATGCGACTTCTGGCAATTTCGTCTGGCAAAACGTGAATAACTGATGCTTGAGATCCTTTAATCCCAAACAAATCCAACCCATTTATTGCTTCCAGGGCTGCTTTTGCCATGCCAACTGAACTGGCGTTCAATTCTGCATTACCGCGATTGATTTTATGGCCTCTTTCCCAAATTCCGTAATCGGGCGTGCGGTAAGCTCTACCGATGTAGTAAACTAAATTCTGCACAAAATTGACTTCATCGATTGTAAAAACTACGTGCAACCCCGCCGCCGTCATTTGAGCAAGAATTAACAAATATATAGATGTAGCGTCTAACTGTAAATGTCCCCATTGGTCATCGCCGACAACAATACTTCCAGTTTGAGTATTGTATTTAGCGTGCAAGGCATCTAGCGGCAACTGAGTATTTTTAAAACGTTCTACTTTGCTCGATTGCTGCATCATCGCAAACAGCAAGCCTCGCATTAGTTTGACTGTACTGTGTTCGAGTTCAAATGTTCTGCCGCGATCGCCATCTATTTTGCGGTAAGCTAAACCCAAACCCCAAACCGCGAGAATGCTGTACACGTTGTCGCGCACCCAAGCATCGGTGTAGTCGCCGTGGGCGTTAACTGCGGTACTCGCCGGCAGCAAACCCGTAATTGGGTTCTGACGCTTGAGAATGACGGTTTTGATTTGCTGGTAGTAATAATCTAACCTCGTTTGCCGCTGAGTTGTTGCGATCGCCATTTCGTTTTCCTTGTTTTTCCTGATGCGAGCCGAATTGCGGTGAATAGACTTTTAAATATATCAGAGTTCAGATTATTTCTCAAGTTTTGCAAACAGAACAAGGTGATTGCCATGTCTAGCCGCAACAACAATAACAACAGCGTTCCTTTCGTAAAAATTGTTTACTCTACAGTGAAAATTAATGGTAAAATTGAGCTAGTACCGATGGAATGGTACGCAGACGGCTCTGTCAAAAAAATCGAACACTAATGCTCGATCGCACTTGGCAGCCTAACTCTAATGGACTTGCGCGCCGCGTACAAAAAACCCGGTTTCTAGACCACGGAATGATGACTTAACAGAATTTTTGTGGCACAAACCGGGTTTTTTGCGTCCAAAAGTAGTCTAGCATCGATCGCCAATCTAAGCTAATTTAAATAACTAGGTGTGTAGGAATCTCAAAGAAAAAAATATGGATCGATCGCAGCCGCAATTTTCTGTGCTGGGACTACCAGTTCACATATTAGATGATTATGCAGGTTGGCTGATGCAGCGCCTGCATCAAGGGTGGGGAAGTCACGTCGTGACGCTGAATGCTGAAATGGCGATGCAAGCCGAGCAAAATCAGGCTTTAGCAGATGTAATCCGCAAAGCGGAACTGGTGATTCCCGATGGTTCGGGAGTGGTGCTGTACTTGCGGATGCGCGGCAAACCGGCACAGCGCTATCCGGGGATTGAATTAGCAGAATCGCTGCTGCAAGCAGCAGGAAAATTGCCGGATTCGCAACCAGTATTTTTCTATGGAGGTTCCCCCGGAGTAGCCGCTGCTGCTGCAGAAACTTGGCAGCAAAAATTTAACGGATTGTCAATTGCTTCTCAACACGGTTATCTGGCCGCAGATGAAGAGAAAGACTTCCGTGAAAGCCTCAAAAAAATGCAGCCCAAACTGATTTTTGTAGGCTTGGGAGTACCGCGCCAAGAATTTTGGATTGCCGAACACCGACACCTTTGCCCTGATTCGATTTGGGTGGGAGTAGGCGGCAGTTTCGATATTTGGGCGGGGACAAAAACCCGCGCGCCGGCTTGGTTTTGCGACAATCATTTAGAATGGCTGTATCGGCTTTATCAAGAACCTTGGCGGTGGCGCAGGATGTTAGCTTTGCCGCAATTTGCATTGAAAGCTTTGGGGAATTTTCGAGGGTAAATTAATAGCATCAATCTTCTGTCTGAGTCACAATCCTCTCGATCCCCCCTTAACAAGGGGGGGAACAATAATGTCGTCAAAAATTTACTTATAAAGGGGGATTCGAGGGGATCTAGACTCGACTACAAGCGACATAAATCGTGTTATTTATTCAGTCAGCGTAGGCGGACTGGGTTTGACAAGGAGCGGTTTCAACCGCCGATTCTAATCAATAAAAACCAATTGCCATTAGACGACAATGTAAGGAGAATCGATCGCCTTTGCCCGATTAACCGCCACCAATGTCTGGTAAATCAAAACCGAAATCTCAGCGCGGGTAATATCCCGCTGCGGCGAAAGCCAATCGCGGGAAGGGTAATTAACCACAATCTTCAAAGCAGTTGCTGTGGCGATCGCACTTAAAGCATAATTAGGAATTTGAGAACGATCGATATAAACTTTCAAAGAATCAGGATTGCCGCCCTTAAGTTCCAAACCGTTAACCAAAGACACGATCGCGTCAGCCTTAGTCAAATTCTGGTTGGGGCCGAACTTCAACCCCGGAAACCCCGCCAAAAAACCCCCCCGATTTGCCCGTTCGATCGCACTTCTCGCCCAAAAAGTAGCAGAAACATCAATAAAATTTGTAGCCGGCACCCTCGGAATCGGACTAAACGCACTCACCAACAGCGCCGCATATTGAGCGCGGTTTAAACTGTCATCAGGCCTAAAAGAACCGTCAGGAAAACCGCTAATTATATTCGCCGCAGCCAAAGCTTCAATAAACTTCTGTGCCCAATGTCCAGAAATATCGCTGAACACCGCACCCCCGATATTCGGATTGCCGCCGCCCTTTCTCACCGCAGCTTGCACAGCTTTAAAAGCATTCACTTTCCCGTAACCAAACCAATCGCTGCGACCGTTGTTAGGATCGTAATTTCCCATGCGATTGCCCAACTGGGGATCGGGATCGGGATCGACAATTTTCTCAGCAGTTTGTTCGAGAATTCCCCGCACTTCCCGCGCAGTCAAACGGGGGTTAGCCGAAAGTATCAACCCTGCAACCCCAGCGACTACAGGAGTGGCGCTGGAAGTACCGCCAAAAGTATCAGTATAGTCCCCCCAGTCGTAGCCCCGATCGCCGACTCGATCGGCAGTAAACACCCCCAAACCGGGCAAATACTGCGTCACCTCCGGCGGCGTGCCGATAAATCCGGTTTCTGGCAACCAAGTTCCCGGCGGCGCGTTGTTGCTGGGGGCGCAAACCGAGATACTGGTGCCCCAATTGCTGTAGGCTGCTTTTTTGTTGAGGGAAGTGGAAGCGCTGACGGCAATTACGTCTGGGTGAACGGCAAATCCTGCCAGCCATCTAGTTTGACCGCCCAGGACGTTGTTGGGCCAGCCTTTCTCGTTAACAGTACCGTTGACTGGGCGGTTGGCATTGCCCGCAGCGAACAGAATAACGCAACCTCTACCGCCCCGCCCTTGGGTTGCTGCTTTGGTGATAACGGCACTCTGCCGCAGGGAAAGGGGATAGTAAACTGCTGAAGGCCCCCAACTGCAAGAAATGACGGCCGCACCTTTTTCGATCGCCCAATTAAACATTTTTTCGACAGAATTGTCATCGAGAAAACCACTGGTACGGATGGGCATCAGGGCGCATCCGGGGGCGACGCCGACAATGCCTTTGCCGTTTTCTTCCGCAACGGCGACGCCGGCACAACTTGTGCCGTGGTTGTCTGAGTCTGCGACTGGCATCGGGGAAGTGTCACCCTCTTTGAAATCGATGGGTGAGACGATTTTGCCTTGGCCTTGAAAATCTGGGTGGGTGATGTCAACTGAATCGTCGGCGATCGCAATTACGATCGATCGAACTCCGCGAGTCATGTCCCAAGCTGGTTCTGCATAAATTTGAGCACCGCCGACAAGTTCCTTGCCGCCTTTGTTGTTGAGATACCACTGTTTGGGATAAAGCGGATCGCGGGGCGTGTAATGCTGCTGGGTCTCTACTAAAATGTTGGGTTCTGCTACGAGAACTTCTGCATATCTTGTCAGGCGGTTGGCAATTTTGACCGGGTTTTCTGTTGCTTGTTTGGTGACTTCGCAGACGAAGGTGTTGGGAATTCCTTCTACTGGTCGGACTATTTTTAAAGCTGCTGCATTGGCGATCGCCTTTCGCGATTGTTCATCTACTTGTTCGGCAAATTGAATCGTAATTTGGTCGGTTAAATAAAAGAATGTACTGGGATTGTTCGCGGGGCAATAGACGTGGCTGGCAAAAGCTACGGCATCGCTGGCGCGGGCTGTTTGCATTGCTGCTTCTAGGCGATCGGGCGCAACGATATATTCTTCGAGATTGCTTTGGGCAATGCGGCCGTTGAGTTTTGCCCCAGTTGTTGCAGCCCAATCGTTTGAGGCTGATGCTGTTGATGAGGGGCGAGTCGTAAAGCGATCGTCCGCTTTTGACAGCAGCAATTCATCGCCGCCGCGCTGCAAAATCACTGCCAGACTTTCATCTGGGACTCCAATTCCTTGATAATTTTGTAAGGTAGTCGCGGAAAGTTCGATCGGTTGTGTCATCAGAAATGCTTTTGTTTAATTTTAATGCAGTCTTACTATATTCTCAAGAACAGGCAGGATGCCTGTTCCACAAAGACTGAATTTTCTTGTGGGGAGTAGGGGTTGGGCTTCTAGCCCGCCCGTAAAAGGCTTATTAACAATGATTCAGCAAGTCCCTCAAACTCACATCTTGCACCATTGTCAATAAGCCTTTTCTGAACAGGCTTTCCGGCCTGTTCCACAAAAGATGAATTTTCTCGCTTCACAGGCCGAAAAGCCTGTGAAGCGAGAATGGTGCAACATCTGAGTCAAATAAACACGCTAGGATTAACATTAAAAAATTCTCCCAGCGCCTTAGCTTGGGCTTTGCTAATCGCCCGTTTACCATTAACCACCTCAGAGACTACTCCTTTGGAACCAATCACGCCCACTAAATCGGCTTGTTTGAGTTCGCGAACTTCCATGAGATGCAATAGAACATCCCGGGGAGTCGCTTCTGGGATTGGGTAATACTTGGCTTCATATTCTTCGATCAACAGAGCCCAGAGGCTCAGTAAAGTTTCTTCTTCTAATGTTAATTCTTCCTGAGACATCAGAGATTCTACTTCTGCGAGGGCAATATCGTAATCTTCTTCGTTCAGGATGGGCTTAGGCTGCGATTTCGCCAGCAGTTGACCGTAAGCTGTTTTCTCAATTGTTATATTCATGGTTCATTCCATTGTTTAATTAGACATGGTTCTCAAGTAGAATCTGGGTGTTTGTTTCTAGATATCCTGATTTTGACGATTGGTGTAAATGTTTTTAATTTGTTAAATTAATCCGGAAATCTGTATTTCTTCCCCTATGCTTAGGTATAATTTAACTTATTTTTATTTTGACTTCATCTTCATTGTCCCAGTTGATTTTGCTATATTCGGCATGAGTTAAGAACTGCTTAAAATATATAATTTTGCTTTTGTATTTAACTTGTACAATCAATCGATACTGATTGCCTTTAATATTAAAAATGGTATATCCACAGACTTGATCGACCGATCGCGAATATCCGTTTCGCACATCTTCTAGAGATTGCCAATCGTTGTCTTGGATTAGCTGGTACCAGGATTCGATCGCACTCTGGGCATCCGGGTAGGGTTCGATCGCACTCAGAAGATTTTTCTTAGAAATCAGTCTCATAGATCGTTTCTCAACTACCATTCTATCTTCTCATTTTGAGAACGACCAGTCAAGTCTCTACTTAATTTTTCCTAAAGAGCCTTTTGCGCGATCGCGCACCCTTTGACATTTCAACAAATTTGGTTTACACTTAGCCGGTTGCGATCGCCAATGGTAAGATCGGCTCAAGCTAAATATTTTTTTAAAGCGCACAGGCGCAAAGTAATTTCATGGTATACTCTGGAACTGTTTGCTGGCTTCGCTCCACTGCCCGGATTACGATCGGGGCGATCGCAGCTTTTACCCTGTTGCAACCGCTCCAAGTCCAAGCACAACAACCTTCTGCGCCAGAGAACCAACCGCAAGTCGAGCCCGCTGACGACCCCACAGACCCCAACAATCTCCGCCCTCTGACGCAAGACAGCAGCTTGCTGAGCGTCCAAGGAGGCCAGCGTTTGATGACAGAAGCCAGCAGTGCTATTTCCAATCAGAATTACGCACTCGCCAGTCAAAAACTCCAAGAATCCCGCCAAATTTTCAATCAACTGTCCAACTTCTACCAACAACTGGGCAGCAGTTTTGCCGGAATTGACATCCGCTTGGCCGAAAGCCACCGCACCAAAGCTGTAGAAACGGCCCAAATGCGCGACGAAGCTACCTATAGGCTGGCTTTGGTACACCGGGCCCAAAATAAGCCCGAACTGGCTGTACCCCTGCTGATTCAGATTATTCGATCGCAGCAGCCAACTCGCGACTTGGGCAAGAAAGCTTACCAGCAGTTACTGGAATTGGGTTTTGTGGATGCGCCCTATCCCCGGCCTGCCAGCAGTCAACCGAGTTCATCGACAAAATAGTTCCGCTAAAATCTAAATTACAGCCGTTTATCAGAGAAACCAATGGTTACACCGTCTCAAGTAGCAGAAATGATTAAGGCAGGGTTGCCCGACGCTAAAATACAAGTTGACGATTTGACTGGCGGCGGCGACCACTACCAGGCGAGAGTAGTCTCTGCCGCTTTTGAAGGAAAAAGCCGAGTACAGCAGCACCAACTGGTCTACGGCGCTCTCAAACAGGCAATGGCTAGTGAAGCCATCCACGCTTTGGGCTTGGAAACCTTAACTCCCGCAGAATGGGAAGCCAAAAGTCAAGTTACTTAATTATTGAGTGGCAAGTGCATATCACACGTTTGTGCTCGTGTCAAGAGTTGCTTGAAATACAACTGCTCCACTTACGCACGAAAACCAATGAAACCGGGTTTTTTAACCGGAATCTATGGCTGTAACGAAAGATTATCGTAAAAAACCCGGTTTCTGCGTCAGTCAACGTTTAAAAATTTTCAAACAATATTAGGAGCTACCATGACTACAGCAGCACATGAAAGAATTGACGAGTTGGTTAAGCAAAACAAAATCATGGTGTTTATGAAGGGCAATAAGTTAATGCCCCAGTGCGGTTTTTCTAATACTGTGGTGCAAATTCTCAATACTTTGGGAGTGCCTTACGAAACTTTTGATGTTTTAGCCGACCAGGAAATTCGTCAAGGCGTTAAAGAGTTTTCCCAATGGCCGACAATTCCCCAAGTTTATATCAACGGCGAGTTTATTGGCGGCTCGGATATTATGATCGAGATGTATCAAAAGGGCAAATTGCAAGAAGTTGTAGAAGTCGCTTTGGCTTCTTAAATAAAACGAAGGGAAAGGACAAAGAAAGTTTTGAGTTTTGAGTTGTGAATTTTGAGTTTTAATTTTGGGGTGAAAGACTTAAAAAAATCTTAGTTCGGAACTGAAAACTTTCCCAAAATTCTAACTTTAACAACAGTAGGGCGGACACGGCCCGCCCTACTAAACATCAATTTTGAAACTACAGCTTGCCACTTCCTGACTGAACTCTTATACCAAAACCGGATTTTCTGACCCCTTCAGTCATTCGGATAGTAGCTGTTAGTATCAAAAAAGGCAATTACCAATTACCCAATAATCAGCAGATTTATTTATTAAACCGAAGTTGGTATTAATAGTAGTCTGATTCAGTTTGTGTCTGTGGCATTGCAAAATTGGAGGGGTCGTGAATGTAACGCGCTGCTTCTTCCTCTAGTCTGTGAATCAGATAGGGTTCCAGACCGTTGGAATGTCGCAGGGCTGCTAAATAGCCATCTAAGTAAAGCCGCAGGTCATCGAAGCGATAACCTCTATTCCACATTTCGACGAGGGCGTCGGTGAGTTTTTGGTAGTGCCGGATTGTTTGGGTGTCTTGTAGCATGGTGTGAGGTTGAAATCCTTTGTGGTTTGTATAATGACGGCGGGATTTAGGAAAGGCCTCGATTGATGCTGAGTGGCTCAGCTTGAGGCTATTTCTAAATAAAAGTTTTTACCCTGCTCAACAGGCTACCCTCCATAAAAAATTTCACTCGTGGCAATGCAGTTGCTCGACTTTTTGCGCGCACCTAGATAATTCGCTGTGCGTTTAATAGAGTCGGGATGTTGCTGAATTTTGCGGTCACAGTGGCTGACTATTCCGGCTACCGAGCGAACGGTTGGAGGAATTCTAGTTTCACTTGCGCGATTTGTCAACCTCCTGGGAGTAGGGGCTGGGTCGGGGGGTTCGGTTTTGGCAGGCGGTTGGGGCATGGGGTCGATCGGCTGTACACTGTCTTATTTTCATTGTAAGATCATCGCCCGAATGATTTAACCTTTCTGCGGGCTGAGCATTCCAAATTGACCAAATCTGTAAAATTATTACTCTCGATGTATTCACCGCTGGAAATGGAGCTAATGCTTGAGTAGCAATGGTTACAAAACCTTGACAAAAGCTCTGTTAACCTGGTAGCCATTAGTGATAAGGGAAGCTCGCCTCTGTGGGATCTGCAAGTATTTCAATTGTTGAAGGGAATCCGCACCTGCGATCGCTCTTGGGCTGGCATCTACAGCAAGTCGGTCACTGGGTGCACCAGTCAGCGGATATCAGTCACGCTAGGGAAATATTTTTCAGCCGCCAGCCAACCCTAGTGATTCTGGATGCCCAATTGCCGGATGGGGACGGTTTGGAATTTTGCCACTGGCTGCAACAGCAGCAGCAGTCGCTGATTTTGATGCTGTCGGCGCGAAATTCGGAATCGGATATTGTTGAAGGTTTGAACGCGGGGGCAGACGATTACCTGACTAAACCGTTTGGGATGCAAGAGTTTATGGCTAGGGTGGAGGCTCTGATGCGCCGCAACCGCACGATGATACCCCCGGCGACGCTCGATTGCGGACTGCTGAAAATTGATTTGGTGCACCGCCGAGTGAGGTTGCACGAGGAACATATCGAGTTGACTCCCCAGGAATTCAGCTTGCTGTACGTGCTGGCTCAAGCTGGAGGAGTGCCGCTGTCGCGCTCGGATTTGCTGCTGCGGGCCTGGCCCGATGCTATTGATAACCCCCGGACGATCGACACTCACGTACTCTCTCTGCGTAAAAAAATCGAAATCGACCCGCGACAGCCGAGCCTAATTCAAACTGTACGGAATGTCGGCTACCGGCTGAATCTGGAGTTGTTGAAGGCGAATCAAAGGTATTCACCGCTGGTACCGGGAGCTGTAAGTTCTTAAAGTATTATCGGCTGATAAGTCTGATTTTATGTTGGGAATTGATTGGCGATCGCATCTGTTTTCGCAGCCATAATAAAATCATTGCGGTGCAGTCCAGAAATCGCGTGAGTCCACCAAGTAACGGTAACTTTTCCCCACTCGGTTAACAGTGCAGGGTGATGTCCTTCGGTTTCTGCTGCTTCGCCGACGCTGTTTGTAAAGGCGATCGCACTTTTGAAATCCGGGAATTTGTAGGTGCGTTCTAACTGGGGAATGCCCTTTTTTTCGATAAAATCCCAGTCGGGAATTTGAGATTTGAGGTGGACAATTTCGTAAGCTGTAACGCGGGGAGAGTTTGGGTGGCAGGCGGCACAGCGTTCTTTTGATAAAGGTTGCATAAATGGCTTGTTATCGAGAATATGCTAAAACATATTATATACATTTCTAATGTGAATGATTTTGGAGGGGGCAACAGTCCTTTAGGAGTAACGTAGATATTGCGATCGAAATCGTTCATAAAACAGATCAGCAATTCTTTAAAATTTCGAGAAATTCTCGTTCACCGTGGAATAGCTGAACCGATAAGATCAGGAAGGGGGCGGGTTGATTTGGCTATCTCGCTTATCTTGTAAACGTTAGCGAACCCGCCCCTCCAAGTGCGATCGCTCAATTGATAATTTTCTTAATCAAATCTAACTTGCCTTTATAGGGAGCGTAGCGCCATTTCAAGTCAAGTAAAAATGACTTTTGCAGAACACTTTTTTGATGCGAAAAAGTGTCAAAAGTTGCTTTGCCGTGATAGGTGCCGATGCCGCTGTCGCCAACTCCGCCAAAAGGCAAAGTTGTTACTCCGAATTGCATTACAGTATCATTTATGGAAACTCCCCCAGAGGAAGTTTCCCGCAAAACGCGCTCTTGTTTTTCTTTATCCTTCGAGAACAAATACAAAGCTAAAGGTTTGGGACGGGCGTTGATTTGGGCGATCGCCTTCCCGAAATCCTCATACTCCAAAACTGGCAAAATCGGCCCGAAAATCTCATCCTGCATCACCGGGGAATCCCAGGAAACACGATCTAAAACCGTCGGTGCAATATATCTATCTTCCGGCTTAACTTGCCCGCCGACAACAATTTCTCCGTCTTTAATAAACGCACTCAAACGTTCCAATTGCCGCTGGTTAATAATTCGGGAATAGTCGGGACTTTTTTGCGGGTCATCGCCGTAAAATCCGTGAATTGCTGTTGTAATTGCCTCCATTAAATCACGTTTTACTTTTTTATCAACTAACAGGTAATCTGGAGCAATACAAGTTTGACCGGCATTGATAAATTTGCCCCAAGCAATGCGTTTTGCGGTGTATTCAAGGTGAATGTCGGAGTCTACAATGCAAGGACTTTTGCCGCCTAATTCCAAGGTGACAGGTGTCAGGTTTTTAGCAGCCGCTTCCATCACAATTCGACCGATTTTAGTACCGCCTGTAAAGAAGATGTGATCGAATTTTTCGGCTAGCAATTGTTGGCTGATTTCCACGCCTCCTTCGACGGCGGCTACATAGGCGGGATCGAAGGTTTTGGTAATCATGTCCGCGACAACTGCCGACGTGTGCGAGGCGATTTCTGAAGGTTTGAGGATGGCGCAGTTGCCTGCGGCGATCGCCCCGACCAAGGGTGATATCATTAGCTGAAATGGGTAATTCCAAGGCCCGATAATTAAAACTACGCCCAAAGGTTCTGGGTAGATGCGGGCTGATGCGGGGAATTGATCTATGGAAGTAGGCACTTTTTTCGGCTTTGCCCACGATTTAACGTTTTTGATGGCATAATTAACTTCTGCGATCGCAGCAATTTCAAAATAAGCCTCGTACTCCGGCCTGTTCAAATCCGCCTTGACAGCATCCACAATCCGTGATTGATTGGAAGCGATCGCACTTTTAAGTTTTTTCAGTTGTTCGATCCGAAAATCCACATCCTTAGTTTTCCCAGTGGCAAAAAATTGCCGCTGCTGCTGGATAATATCGCTGGCGCTGATTACCATTTTTTGTCCTCCATGTCTATAAATAAATGTTACAACAACAAAACCGAACTTGGGTAAAGTGCGATCGGTGTTCGATCCCCGACTTCTTCAAGAAGTCGGGGATCTTGGCTTTACAAATCATCGAGAAATGCTATAAATTAGAAGCTAATAATTGTGGAACTAACAACGGAGTTCGCTTATGAAAATATCTAAGAACGATTTTTTTTTCTGTTCCTGCTGGCTGCTTTGTTTGTTTGCAGTAGCAGGATGTACCTCTAGTTCCGAAAAGCAAGTTGTCATCTGCTCGAAAGACTTTAGCGAACAAGTCATTCTCGCAGAAATTTTAGCACGCCATATCGAAGCTAAAACAGATATCAAAGTAGAACGCGAACTGAATCTCGGAGGCTCGCTTTGCCATCAATCTCTAACAGCAGGTAAAATCGACTTGTACGTCGAATATACGGGCACAGGTTTTACCAACATTCTCAAACAAAAGCCGATTTCTGACCCCAAAAAAGTCCTCAATTACCTCAAGCAAGAATATCCCAAACAGTTTAAAGCAGAATGGACGGAACCGCTCGGTTTTAATAACAGTTTTGCGATTATTATGCGGGGAGACGAGGCGAAAACACTCAATTTACAAACTCTCTCGCAACTAGCAAAAGCAGCACCAAAATTGCGCGCTGGTTTTGGCCCTGAATTCAAAGAAAGAGAAGATGGATTTCCCGGATTAGCTAAAACTTACGGGATTAAATTTTCGGAAGAACCGAAGGAGTTGCTGTTAGGATTGCTTTATCAAGCGCTGCAACAAAAAGAAGTAGATGTGATTGCTGGCAATACGACTGATGGTTTGATTCAAAGTTTGGGTTTAGTAGTGCTCAAAGATGACAAAAACTATTTCCCGCCCTACGAAGCAGTTCCGGTTGTGCGATCGCAAATTTTGGAACAATACCCGGAATTGCGTCCAGTGCTCGCAGAATTGGGCGGCAAAATCTCCGAGGAAGATATGCGGAAACTCAACTATCAAGTTGACGGGAAACAGCAGGAAGCCGGACAAGTGGCGCGGGAGTTTTTGCAGCAAAAGTTGGGCCAGCCAAAGCCAGTAACTCCGGCGAAATAAATGGTTTCATTGTTCTGCCTGTTTGCGGAACCGTATTGTGGTTAGCTATACTATTAGTTAGACTCATATAAATAAATGAAGGTATAAAGCTATGACAACTGTCAAAACTGCTATCTCATTGCCAGCATCTTTATTTGAACAAGCCGAAACATTAGCTGGCTAAATGCAAATTTCGCAGAGTTTTTTGATCGAAATAGCCCTTGAATAATTTATCCGCCGCCGCGAAAATCAACAACTGTTAGAAAAAATTAATGCTGCTTGCGAAGCACCTCTCTGTGAAGAAGAACAAGTTTTGCTTCGCAAGATGAGTCGCTCTCCTGGCAGGCTGGTGGAAGGCGAATGGTAATAAATCAAGGTGATATTTTTTGGGTATAACTTGATGAGCCTTCTGGTTCCGAACCCGGTTATCTCCATCCCCATGCAATCATTCAGAACAATTTATTCAATCGTTCCCGCATTAATACGGTTGTTGTTGGTGTGATAACTTCAAATCTCAGACGTGCTAATTCACCAGGAAATGTCCTGTTAGAAGCAGGAGAAGCTGATTTACCAGAACAAAGTGTTGTTAACGTCTCGCAGATTTTGACTGACGATCGAGAAATCTCAGTTAGGTGAGAAAATTGGCAGGCTCTCGGCAGAGCGAGTTCGTCAAATTCTTGATGGAATTATGCTGGTAGTTGAACCTCGCGAAGCTGAGTAAAACTTTCCTTAGCCTTTTAAATTTCATGGGGCTTAACCTCTCCTCAGCTAGTGATAAGGTGCGCAGTGCGCACCCTACAATACAGTTAGGCTGTCCTCCTAATTCACTTCACTCAGCCTGCGCAAATTCAAAATATCGCTCATCTTTTTAATTTGCATACAAGTCCGCTCGAACTGTTCCTTATCCTCAATATCCATGCACAAGTCAATTAATGCGGGCAAACCGGGATAGGTTTTTACTTGAGCGCTGCGGACGTTCACTTTGTTGTCCTTCAAATGCGATAAAACATCATTGAGAACTCCGACTCGATCGAGGGCTTCAATTTGAATGTTAACAGCATAAGTATTCGGGCGGCTACCGTTGCGATCGCTCGAATTCCAACTCACGGGAACCAACCGATCTCCAGGCACGCTCTCAACATTTGCACACCCTTGCCGGTGAATCGAAATTCCGCGAGTGCGAGTCACAACTCCAATAATTGCTTCCCCGGGAATCGGACAGCAACAGCCGGCTAAATGGTAGAGCAATCCCTCTACACCTGCGATCGGCGATTTGCTCGGAGACGAACTCGGTACTGGTTTCGGTGTCGTAGATGCAGGTATTAGCTGGGGCAATTCCTGTCCTCCTCCGGGAGCAGCTTCAATTTTTTGCTGCACTTTTACTAAATCTCGCAGTCGATTTACTACGAGATTTAGGGTGACTTCGCCGTAGCCCAAACCGGCGATTAAATCTTCGACGCTGTGGTAGTTGCAGCGCTGAGCCACCGACTGCATTGGTTCAGATTTCAGCAAAGATTCCAAGCCGTTTTTACCTAATTCTTTTTCCAGCAATTCCCGGCCGCGAGCGAGATTTTCATCTCGGTGCGATCGCTTCAACCACTGGCGAATTCGGTTTTTTGCTCCGTTTGTCTTGACAAAATTCAGCCAGTCGGAACTCGGATGACCATTTTTTTGGGTCAAGATTTCTACAATGTCGCCGTTCTTTAAAACCTTGTCTAGTGTTACCATTCGCCCGTTGACTCTGGCACCGGTGCAGTGATTGCCAATTTCTGTGTGAATGCGGTAAGCAAAATCTACGGGAGTTGACCCGCTATTGAGAGCAATTACGTCTCCGTTAGGAGTAAAAACGTAAATATCTTCGTCGAATAAGTTGTCCTTAATGCTTTGTAAATATTCGCGATCGTCTTTGAGGTCGCTTTGCCATTCTAGGAGTTGGCGCAGCCAAGTAAATTTTTCGTCGTCGCCGGTAACTTTTGTGTTAGAACCGCCAGTTTCTTTGTATTTCCAGTGCGCGGCAATGCCGTATTCTGCAATGTGGTGCATGGCTACAGTGCGAATTTGCACTTCGATGGGGCGGCCGCTGGTTCCGATTACTCCGGTGTGCAATGATTGATAGCGGTTGGCTTTTGGTAAACCGATATAATCTTTAAAGCGGCCGGGAATCGGGCGGAAAGAATCGTGGACGATCGCCAAAGCGCGATAACAGTCATCATTCGTTTCTACAATTATCCGCACCGCAGCAATATCGTATACTTGGTTAAACCCTTTTTGTCGGCGCTGCATCTTCCCATAAATCCCGTACAAATGTTTGGGACGGCCGCTGACTTCGTAGCATTTAATGCCTAATTTGTCAAGCCTTTCTCGCAAACTATCTGTCACTTCTGCGAGTTGAGTTTCTCGATCGGCTCGCTTCACCGCCACCAAGTCCTGGATTTCGCGGTAAGCCTCAGGTTCCAGGTATTTAAACGCTAAATCTTCCAATTCCCACTTAAAGCGTCCGATACCCAAACGGTTTGCTAGGGGAGCAAAAATCTCTCGGGTTTCTAGGGCTATACTGCGCTGCTTTTCTTCGGACAAATGCTCCAAAGTCCTCATGTTGTGCAGCCGATCTGCCAGTTTGACGACTATGACGCGAATATCTTTAGCCATTGCTAGGAACATTCGGCGGAAATTTTCAGCAAGACGCTCTGTTTTGCTGGAAAAATTAAACTTAGAAAGCTTGGTGACACCTTCAACCAACTGTCGCACTTCCGGGCCGAACCGCTGTTCTATTTCTTCGAGAGTAATATCTGTATCTTCAACAATGTCATGGAGGAAACCGGCGGCAATCATGGCGCTGTTGCCGCCCATATACCGGAGGATTCCAGCGACCGCTACCGGATGGCAAATATAAGGTTCTCCGGATTTGCGGTACTGTCCTTCGTGCAAGTCGCGGGCAAATTCAAAGGCCCGACAAATTAAGCTGTTGTCAGTCGAACAATTCGGATTAGAACCCGCATCAGGCTGCGATGGAGCATTCAGGCATTCTTGCAGCCAATCGGGAACTACAGCAGGATCGATCGAAGGAGAGGGAGTCAGAGTGTTCGTCTTCATGGGGTACACCTTTAAAACTTAGAAATACAAATGGTTAAAAGCCGGTTTTCGGTGGAATTGCCGAAATTATGTGTTTAGCTATACTAAACTAATTGAATGCCACAATTTGCAATTCAAAAAAATAGTCGATTTTTTTGTTAACTATACCTATCTAATTCCGAGTCGCCCCCCCTCGCAGGTAGGAAAATATAGTGACACCACTGCCGCCGCCGTAGTCTGTCGCTCTGGTAAAATAAGCATATTTTGGCGGTAGCATTTGAGGTGGAGGGCGATCGGCATTTACTGGCAAGGCTAAACTAAAAGCATGAGCCACAAGGGTCGAGTCAGGGCAGCCAATCAAAAAAAGTTCTCGAAAAACAGGGAATTGCTCCACAAACGCACGGCTTCCCTCAGTATGAGCAAACTTAAGTAAGT
>JAICRN010000559.1 GCA_025937335.1 Microcoleus sp. TY_ISSM_2_bin.22 | reverse complement strand
TTGGTAGTTTATTTGGGACAGATAAACTACCCGCTGGACTTGATCCGCAGTCTTTAGATCGTGAATTTGAAGGCTTACTTGATAAATTTAGGCTTTATTGCTTAGATACAAATTTGGAAAATTTGAAACATTTTTACAACTTGTATCAGCTTGAAATGCAGTATTCAAACCTAGATGATTTAATTCTGAAAGCTTTAAGTAAATGCTTGAGGCGGGGGTATGACGCTGCTATCAGATTTCATCATATTGATTTTGTGGATCAAGCATGGATTCTTTGGGCTGGCGTCAAAGAAATTTTTGCAAAAAGTGAAAAGGAATTATTTTCTGCTGCGGTGATTGCATGGAGCAAGGATTTATTTTTTGTTGCCGTAGATGAGGCGCAAGATACAGATTTATTGCAAATCAACCTGCTATCACAGTTGATCGATCCGCAGCATAATTTTCTGTGTGCGGTTGGCGATCGTCGCCAAGCAGTCTATTCATTTCGAGGGTGCATTGGTGATGGCTTGGATAAATTTCAAAAAACTTTCAATTGCGAAAGTTTTTTATTGCCTGTAAATTATCGGTGTGCCAAATCTCACCTTCGCCTAGTTCGGGAAATTTTTCCACATATTCCGATTGAGCCACATTCTGAGGCTGCTGAGGGTGAGGTAAAAATTGTTAAAGCGGCCAATTTCTTAGAGTTATTTACCGATCGTTCGCTATCTTACATTGGCGTTTGTCGCCGGAATGCCCCTTTAATTACTACTGCATTGCTGCTACTAGCACAGGGACTACCAGTTAAAATTAAGGATTCTTCATTAGCAAGAAAAATTTGCCTCGAAGTAGAAAAAATTTGCAAAAAACTTAAGCAGCCCTATGAGGATAACTGGCAGATTTTTCCAAACTTGGTAGCTCAATATGAGGAAAGCGAACGGCAACGCTTGCTCAGTCTAGAGGATGGAGATGCCCGGCTTGCCAGTCTCACTGATATGCTGGCTGCAATTATTGCTCTTTGGGAGGCTTACCAGCCTCAAAGTATTCACCAATGGGAAGCGACAATTAATAAAATTTTTGATGAATCTGAAGGCAAGGCAATTAATTTGTACAGCATCCACAGTGGCAAAGGTGGAGAGGGTGACATTGCCTTTATCATTGCGCCGGAAAATCTACCCCTAATTCACAAAAAACAGACGCCAGAGGAACGGGAACAGGAAAATAATCTATTGTATGTAGCGCTGACCCGAGGGAGAGAAACGCTTGCACTGGTGCTTGGCGAAGATAAAAGCCCCAACGATATTTCCTGGTTGCCACAAAAATACAAAGAGGCGATCACACCAGCGGCCGAAGATTCTCCCGATGTCGAAGTTGATCGAGTTCAGGAAGCAGAGGTGAGCCAAGAAGAAATGGCACAATTGCTTGCGCGATTGGAAGAATTTCCACGACCGAAGTTGCGGACAGTGTTGCGGGAGCTGGTTGATCGGCTGGGCAAAGAATCGATTGTAGACTTGCTCCAATAAGTGAGACAAAAGTGAGACAAATCTTAGATTTGTGGGGCAAAACTTAAGTGAATAACGTTAACCACAAGACAGAAAATATTTAATCAGGTAATTGAGCCTGATTGATAGTACGTCCGTAGTGCTGCATCACCATCCGCCCGTCTTTGTGTCCGGCAATTGCCGCTACCTGGGGAACTGTCAGCCCAGCTTCGATCGCTTCAGATAATAACGTGTGTCTAGTCGCATAAGGTTTGCGGTAAGGTATGTTCAACAATTTAAGCGCTGGTTCCCAAAAGCGAGATCGAAAATTTCCGTGGTCGATTGCAAATCCCTGGGGAGAGTGAAACACTAAGCTTGAACCCAAAACGGATTGTGGTTGGATTTTTAAAAACAATTCGTAAACTCGCTGCGACATTTTGAGCTTTCGTCGAGACTGATTAGTTTTTGGGCGCTTAGCAATTTTTTTGTAACCGCCGCGCTCCCTGCTAATGGATTGCTCGATCGCAACTGTCCGTTTTTCTAAATCTACATCTTGCCAGCGCAAGCCGACTGCTTCACCCGTTCGGACTCCTGAAAATAGCAAGAACTCTACAAAAGGGGCGTAAGTTGGGTGCTTTTGGTAAAAATATTCGATAATTTGGGCGACCTCTACCGCGTTAAAGGGTTTTTTCTTGCCCTCTGCCTGTTCCTCTTCCTCCAAAGTTTGCGATCGCCCCTGAATTTCTGCCAGCGGATTTTTACTAATTAATTTTTGGGCAAGCGCCCAACTTGCGCATCTATTCAACATCGAAACGCGGCGGTTAAAAGTTGAGGCGGCCCAGTCAGTGCGGCCGAGCAACCATTCAATATTTAAAATTCCAGGATTTCCCGCTTTGACGATGGCTGCGCGGACGCAGGCATAATGATCAGCGGCAGTTGCTGCACTTAGCTTTAAAGATTTTACAAATCTGTCCCAGATTTCCAACCAGCAAATCTTGCTAGATTTTTGTGAAAACTTTTCGCCCGCATTCTCAGTGCAAAATTTGTGTCTGTATTTTTCAAGGCTCGGATCGAATGCACCAGCTAAAATATCGTTAACAATTTTTGTACCAATTGCCGCTACCAGATTTCGATCGCGCTTACTTTCCCATTTTCCTCCTTTGAGTGGAGAAAAAGAAAACCGCTCGCCCCCAACTGAAAATTGAAGTCGAATTCCTTGTCTATTTTTTTGTGGAAGTATTTCCATTGACGCGCAAAGTGAGTGCAGTAACTATGCTAGCAAAATGTTTTTGCGCGTCAATGACTTTGAAAGCCTTATAGGGAGAGAACGGGACAGACGGGGCTCGAACCCGCAACTTCCGCCGTGACAGGGCGCACGTCTCGCTTTTATTTCCAGTTTACACTTTGTTAGCCTACTTATCCAAATTTTCAGTCACCACAACACTGCCACACGTTGGGTATAATCCACTACATTCGTTGAGCGGTTCCCAAAAAGCCAAAAGTCGGGGGTTGTTTAGCAAATTATGCAAATTATGCAAATTTGCAGCAAGCTCGTCCTTCTGCCACTGTCAAAATCGCTGAAACCCAAAGCCGATGGTGGGATTTAAACCCACGACCGTTCGATTACGAACCCCTCGCCGTTCAAACGCGAGACTTGATTTTGCCCGAGTTTTAGTACCACAATCTAAAAATTGAGTACAAGTGCTCGAATTTGAAAGCTCCCCAAATCTAGGGGGCCGGTGAAGCCATTCCAGAGGTAAATGGCAATCGTATCTGCCGCCTCTACCATCCCATCTAAATGAAATGGCCACAAAGCAAATTAGACGTGGCCACGATCTCAAATCTCGTCGGCAATAGTCCGAAAAAGATTTTTAATCATTATTTATCTCCTAACTCGGATTTAGAGTTGCCTGAATTTTAGGTCTGTTTAATTTGAAGTAATTTTACTTGTTCTAGCAATTCCTGTATCTGTTGTTGCTGTTCTTTAATTGCCTGCACCGCAATTGCTAGAATGCAGTTGTAATCTAAGGCGTAAAGCTCTTCGTCTGACTGAGTTTGAGATACCGCTTGAGGTATCTTTTTTTGTACTTCTTGTGCTATAAATCCCAATTTTTCAATAAAAGTTTCTCCTAATTTTAATTTCTTTTTGCCTTTGTCAAAACCTACACAGTTCCAATGTTTGTAGGAAAGAGGTTCTAGTTCCATTAAAATATTTAAACCTGGAGCAGGCTTGAAATCTGACTTGACTCTTACGTCAGAAGTTTGTGAGTAAGCTCCTGTTACAGAAATTGAAGCCACTCTATTACTCAGTGTCGGGTTGACGTTTTCAGCACCCGGCAGACGGAAAAAATCGAAAGCTGCTGGACCGCCTCCATTGCCTGAATAATTACAGAATTCTGCAATACCTAGACCAGGCTGCACCGAATTCCACGATAAGGCGAAGGAATTTCCCGCAAGTGCAGCCGACGGTAAAGGTGCCTTTATCAGCGGGGGCGAACCCTCATGATAGATTCGGTAGCTTACATTCCCCAAACTCCAGCCTCCAATACAAAGCTGGTTGTTGGTATCCAACCCCAAATGCACCCCCCAAATTCCGGGGCGGTGAAAGCTCATATAGGCGGCAGAAGAAGTATTAGCCGCTTGCACCTCGTTGCCGCAGCGATTTGTTTGGGTGTTGTCGGCACTAGCTATTGG
>JAICRN010000378.1 GCA_025937335.1 Microcoleus sp. TY_ISSM_2_bin.22 | reverse complement strand
TGCTCGATCGGCTTGCCTTTTTGGTAATAGGACTTATCTCAAAGCCGAGCCGACCATCCCCTTCTCGGTCGGTGCGGGTTTGCTGGCTCTGCAACTTATACTAGAGATTTTGGTGAACCCGCCGAGGCGAGCTTCATTGCGGTGATTTTACCGGGCATGAGATTACGCTCATCAACATGGTTTCTGAGCTTGTAGGGTGCGTCAGGGTTCAAAATTGCTCGATCGACAAAGGTGTTGACGACCCTAGATCGCCCGAAGATTCTGCCAGTTGCGTCCAAGACTGTCTAAAAAATCAAGACTGTCTAAAAAATATTTTATTTTTGTGTTGCCCTGGCTTAAATATATGTCTAATTATAAAGAATCAGTAAATTTACGGTTGTTTTTTACCTGCTTTAGCGGATAGAGCGCTAATTTGTGGTTAAATATCTCTTAGGAGGTGTCTCACCTCCGTATAAATGCTTTAGTCTAGATCCATAACTTGTTGAGGGAAGTTATGTAGTTTCACATCAGAAACTTCAGGAGGCAAGAGCCTGAAATCAAACTCCCCTACAGAAAGCCTACGTTTTCATTTTGAACTTTTGTAATCACCTAGAGGCAAGACCATGACGTTTGGAATAATTTGTTCTTCTTTCGTAGCTTACTTTTTGCTAATGTCGATCGCTAATTACGGCGACACAGGAATGTAGACCTGTTAAGGCACTTATGCACCGAGACATAAGGCAGCAGCAAAAAAAAGCAGTTTGACAACTTAGATTAACTAACTCTCAGCCTGGGCTGTGTCTGTCGCGCCCGCTCTGGCAGGAAAATTAATGGATGAAGGAGTCGTTAAGTACCGCTGTGACTGGGAAGAGGCAGACCCTGTAGCTGCCGGGAACATAGCAGATTTGATGGACTGGCGCGATCGGCTCCACTCTTGGGGATTAATTGGCGTCTACGAAAATGGCATCGGGTTTGGGAACGTCAGCGTCAGGCTCGGCAATTCCTGCCAATTCGTGATTTCGGGAACCCAGACTGCACACTTGAGATGTCTAGGCCCAGAATCCTACTGTACTGTTACAGAATTTAACTTAGAACAAAATCTCCTCGGCTGCCGGGGCCCCGTACAAGCTTCGTCGGAGTCCCTGACTCACGCTGCCCTGTACCTTCACAGAGACGATGTGGGCGGAATAATTCACGTCCACAATCCTAAACTATGGCAGCAACTGCTGTTTAAGATTCCTACTACTAGAAAAGAAATACCTTACGGCACTCCCCAGATGGCCTTAGAAATGTTTAGACTTTTTGAGGAGGAGAATTTGGCAGAGCGCAAAATTCTGGCGATGGCCGGTCACGAGGACGGAATTATCTGTTTTGGCAGCACCTTGGACGAAGCTGGCAAAGTTCTTTCGGCTGCGATCGGTTAGACGTGATATCTGGCACTATTCTCAAAAAAGCTCAGAAACCTGGTTTATTGACAAAAAATCTAGGATTTTAGGTGGGTCTGCGGCAAGAAACTAAAGTGATGGCGTGGGTGCCTGATGTGAGTTAAACTGAGCTTTACCGTTGATATCTAGCCGATCGAGCGAGCGATCGATCTAGCCTCACGGGTTCCCAACTTTTAAAGTGCCTCTTGCCTCTGCGGTAAGGGAAAGATATTTTAAAGAGAAACAAACTATATAGCAAAAGCTGAGAGTCATCGTGAATCAAACTAAACTTGTAAGCTCAAAAGAACTGCAATCAGAGGTATCTCGTCTCACCGAAGAGCTGCAAATGCGCGACCAATTGGTGCAGCAGTTGTCTCAAGAACTTTTCAGGCTGGTGAAGGGAAATTCGAGTTTTGTGCCGGCACCGGAAGTTTCCGATCGCCACCAAGCTCAAATGCAGGCGATGCGGGAACAACTGCAAGCTGTTGAAGAACAGGTGGGTTTTTATCAAGAACAAATCGCAGAGCGCGATGCTGAGGTTTACCAACTGCGGCAGTCAGTGCAGGAATTGACGGATCGCTCTCGGATGCTGGAACAGGTGGTTCAGGAATTGCCTGGGGTTTACCGCCAGAAGTTTGCCGAGCGGATCGAGCCGATTAAGGAAAAGTTGGATCAACTGCAAAAGGAAAACCGCCAGTTGCACACAGAGTTGCAAAGCGTAACTTACCGTCTCGCTGTGCGGAGCCGCAAGGCTAAGGGTCTGGATCTGCCGAGCGTCGATCCTGAGGACGATCGGGGCATTCAAATGCCCAGCTTTGGCAATGTCTAAGGTTTTGATTGTGGCGGATGGTGAGAAAAGTCCGGCCGCAATTCTCAAGGCGGCGATCGCTCAATCTCATCCTTTAACTGAAGTCGATATCTGTGGGGTTTCTGAACTCAATTCTGGTGTGCTCGCTCCGGGTGGGGCGATCGTTTGTCCTTTGACGCTGGATGTGCCAGAAAATCTGGTTTTTCCGGGTCGGGACGTGTATCGATTTTGCCGCAATGTTTCGGCGGCGCGCGATCGAGTGGCCCGGGAGCTGCTTTTTCCCGTCGGCGAGGGTAATTTTTGGCTGCCTGTGGCGTTGACGGCAAAGGGGCCGCTATATGCTGAGGCGATCGGTGGGGAAGCTGACAAGCATTCGGGTGCCTTGAGTTACTCTCAACCGGTTCATTTGTCGGATGTTTGGCGGCAGCAGTTGTACGAGTTGGCTTACCGCTTGCTGAATCTTTTAAATGCGCCGCCGACGACTTATTTGATGCAGTTCGGGTTTGTAGGGGAAAGGATTTGTTTCGATCGACTTTGGCCTTTTCCGGCTGCACCTGCGATCGCTTCAGTCGGCGTTCAAGTGCCGGATTTATTTGTTTGTCATTGGTATTGCTTGACAAATAAACCTATTTATGATATAGAAATTAGCTCTGCGGTTGCTAGAAGTCTATGAGAAATTTGAGATTTGAGATTTAAACTCGGCAGATGATTTGAATCATGCAACTAGAGCGGGAGTTTCAGTGGAGATAACTTGCTCGAAACTGTCGAAGATTTCAAAGAGTTGGTCGAGTTGAGTAATTTCAAAAATTAGCTTGACTGTCGCTGAGAGGTTGCAGATGACGAGGCGGCATCCCCGGTGGCGGGCAGCGTTGAGTCCGCCGACTAAGGCACACAGCCCGGAACTGTCGATGAAATCTACGGCTGCCATGTCTATTACCCAGAGTTTGTGGCGCTCGGGTACAATCTCGGCTAGCTGTTGCTGGAGGATGCTGCCTGCTTGGGAGTCGAGGCAGTTGTGAGGTTGAAGGACGATGTGTTCGTTGAAGTTGGCAAATTCCATAGCAGTTATCCTACGATCGTAAAGTATGAATAAGTGAGTTGATTTGCTGAGTCTGTTGAAAGACTCAGGGGATTTCAGCTAAGGTTTTATGATGTGCGATCTGGCTGGGGAATCGGTGGCGATCGCCGTGGTGATAAATTTAGTAGCAAAACTGGCTAGCGATCGCGCGGAACGCAACCGCAACAATTTTCTATTAATCTAGTATGCCTAGAACGCTAATTTTTAGGTGGATTAGCGATCGCGACAAGAGTGTGTTCCCGATCACAGCGAAAGATTGCACTATTGGCTGAATCGAGCCAATATATAGATGTATTGAGCTTTGCAAAAGTTTACGAAGGCAGTATCGAATGTCTTTTGAGTTTTTATCGTTAGAGACTATTCAGCAGTTTGCGCGCGATTACGGCTACTGGGCAGTATTTCTGGGAATTTTGCTGGAAAATCTGGGAGTTCCTCTTCCAGGCGAGACTATTACGATTGCTGGCGGGTTTTTAGCTGGCAGCGGGGAACTGAATTACTGGTTTGTGCTCGGCAGTGCGATCGCCGGTGCGACTGTGGGCGGAAACCTTGGTTATGCGATCGGCAGGTACGGCGGCTGGCCGCTGCTGCTGAAGCTGGGACAATTTTTCCGCTTTCGAGAAGAACAACTGTTTGACTTAAAAGAACAGTTTAGCAAAAATGCAGCTAAAGCCGTATTTTTGGGCCGTTTCATCGCACTGCTGCGAATTTTTGCCAGCCCCCTAGCGGGTATTGCAGAAATGCCTTTTTGGAAATTTTCGCTGTTCAACATTCTGGGTGCTGCAAGCTGGGCATCTGTAATGGTGAGTTTATCCTACTTCTTGGGGCAAGTTGTGTCTTTAGAGAAATTGGTAGCTTGGGCTGCTCAATTTGCGGTATTGGCTTTGCTGTTAGCAGTTGCTTGGATTGCAATTCCTATTTGGTTGGAGGCGCGGAGTTTGGACAAGACTAAGTAAGATTAGTGGTTAGGCTTTTTGCAAGAGTTCTGGATTTTCTGTTTTTAACCGCAGATTAACGCAAATGAATGCAGATATTATCTATTTTTGCAAAAAGTCTAATGATTGGCATCGCCTATTAATAAGTCAGGACTTCTGTTCTCAAAATCATCAAATTTGTAGCGATAACTTTGACCATAGAAATAATCAAGTTGGTAGTTAGGTTCTATCCTAAACAGGAAAAATATTAGTCAATAAAGACTAAATTCCTTACTGCCAAGCAGTTTTATTAGTAACTAACATAACATCATATAAAGTGGAAGTCTTATCTCCAACAACTGAGGCGTTTCATATCTGATAAAGCTTTCCCTTGCTTTTCTGGATCGTACTTAAGTTTCTCAAATCTTGCTAAAAGTAATTGTTGCTCCCGCCGATTTTTGATTTCAGCAAATAATTGCTGCGCTTGTGCAGCCACAATAACTTAATATTCTACAGGCTCCATTTTCAGTGGAGTCAAAGTTTTAAATCTGCTTTTAACTGTTGCAAGTGTATAGTTTCTCCCCTCTAGGCTTGTTGAATGCCCGATCGCAAATCAGCCATAAATTCGCGGTCGGAGAGAATTTATATGGTTTCTAATAGAGATTCAAATTGTTTAAAACTGAGCGCAAAGATTGCCGGTTTCCCTTCCTTAGTGATGATAGCTGGCTCTGCTGCTAAGTGATCGGACTACTTTGGCAGTTGTTGTTGCGCTTCTGTAATTGTCAAGTATTTTGGTATATTTCCAGGAGTTGAATTTTATACTTATTATAGCCTGGTTAATCCACCACAATATCTTCGTTGGTAAATGTAACATCCTCATAAATAGCATCCATGCTAGCGCGAAAGTCCACACTAGCCAAGTGAATTTCGCTTCCTTCAGTATAGGAATACAAAACCCACAACCCTTCTACATTGCGACGAAAACACTCTACTCGCTGCCGCTTTTGACTAATTAACATATACTCTTGAAGCGTTTCTAAATTCTGGTAGTCAGCAAACTTATCTCCGCGATCGAATCCTTCTGTAGCATTTGACAAAACCTCGACAATTAAACAAGGATATCTTTTAAAAGATTGAAATGCTTTGTCCCGTTCATCGCACGTTACCATCACGTCGGGATAGTAGTAAATATTCCTAGATTCAATCCTAACTTTCATGTCTGACATATAAGCACGACAGCCACTACCCCGAACATGATTTCTCAACAAGCTAACTAAGTTGACACTAAGAGTTACGTGAGCATCGCTTGCACCTGCCATTGCGCAGGTTTCGCCCTGAATATACTCATGTTTAATCTGGCTGAGTTCTTCTAATTTCAGATACTCTTCCGGTGAGATATAATTTTGGCTTTGATTTGCAATCATTGGCTTTCTATTGAGTTTTTTGGGATTGTAGATGCCGACCACTTCTCTTATACAAAAATCATTGGGATTTTTAAATTATTCGATCTATACTTTAACAAATAAGGTGGGCAATGCCCACCCTACTCTTAGTCGGCGAAGGCGGACTTGGTTTGTGTAGCCCCGAATGACCTTCTGCGGGTTAACATCGGGTTTCTAATCCGATTGTAATTAACACTAACCCCTATTCTTCTCCGACCAAATGCGAGTTG
>JAICRN010000473.1 GCA_025937335.1 Microcoleus sp. TY_ISSM_2_bin.22 | reverse complement strand
TGGCAGGTGAAACGATTAGAGGTAATGATGAGTTGGCATTGAGAAAGCTAGTTTTAACCCACTCCTGCTGGTGTGGATCAAATGAGCGCCGCTTGGCAAGTCGTAATTTATCCTTGGCTGTAGATTGAGACATTATATCTTCCATGATTTTAGTAGCTTCTTACTGGTAGCTCAACGTGAATTAAATGTTATGATAACAGTTGAAATCAAACAATTATTAATTTTAACTGTTAATTAACCCTCTTTTCGTCGGCGGTTCTTCAACTTCTGCAAACTCACTTTTGCTATTTCTTGTTCTGCTTGCTGTTGTTTGGTTCTATCGGCATCAGCCAGAAGTTTTGACAATTCATTGAGGTGCAGATCAGGTTGAATTACTACTGTTCGTAAAACCATCTGGAAATGCTCTAGTATTCCTGTGATGGTTGTTGGTTTGAATAGCTCGGCACTGTATCTCAAAGAACCCTCCAATCCTTGTTCAGTCTCCTCAACATTTAGCAACAGGTCATAGCTTGCCGTTTCGTTCTCGACGACTAATCGTTTAATGGTCAGTCCAGGCAATTCCAAATCTACTTTTGGCGTATTTTGCAGCACTAACTTGGCTTGAAAAACTGGGTTATAGCTGAGACTGCGTTCGATATTCAGTTTTTCCACTAAGCGATCGAAGGGAAGATCCTGATTAGCATAGGCTTCTAGCGCACGTTCTCGCACTCTACCGAGCAATTCTTTGTTGAAGGTTGGATTACCGCTAAAGTCCAGCCTCAGTGGTAATTGATTGACAAAAAATCCAATTAAACCTTCTGTCTCTGCTCGGTTCCGATTGGCGACATCAGTTCCCAACACCAGATCGTCTTGAGCGGAGTAGTAATGTAAAACAATCCCAAACACAGCAAACAAAACCATAAATAGCGTTGTCTCTGTTTTCCGGCTCAAAACAGTCAGTTCCTTACATAAGTCTGGAGCCAGGGTAAAGGCTTGAGCATTGCCCCGAAAGCTCTGTGCTGTCTTGCGAGGATAGTCATTCGGTAAGTTCAAAACAGGAGGTGCGTCTTGCAGTTGTTGTTGCCAGTATGCCAACTGTCGATCGAGTTCCGAACTCTTTAACCACTGATGCTGCCAATAGGCAAAGTCGGCATATTGAATTGGCAATTTTGGCAAAGGTGACGGGGCATCCGTGGAGAAAGCTTGATAGAGGATGGATAGTTCGCGGGTATAAATCGCAACAGACCAACCATCGGAACAAATGTGATGAATAGTCACTAACAACACATGAGATTGTTCCCCTAGCTTCAGCAGCGTCACCCGCAGCAGGGGGCCATTTGCCAAATCAAAGGGACTGTGGGCTTCTTCTGTCGCTAACCGATGGACTTCCGCCGTCTGGAAATCGGGGGTTAACCCTTGCAGATCCACGCGGGTTAAGTGAAGTTGTGGCTGTTCAGCGATCGCTTGAACTGGCGAGCTATTGACTGTGGGAAAAGTAGTTCGCAAGACTTCATGGCGACGCACAATCTCGGCGATGCTCTGCTCCAGCGCTTCAATTTGAAGCGAACCTGTCAGATATAACGCGGTGGGCATATTATAGGTAGCACTTTTTCCATCCTCCAGCCGATCCAAGAACCATAGGCGTTGCTGGGCAAACGACAAGGGCAGATATTTGTCACGGGAAACCCGCTGTATGCAAGAAGCGGTCTGGGTTTTAGTGTGACGAATGGCGCTCTCAATTGCCATACTAAGTTTTGCAACTGTTGGATGCTCAAATAAGCTCTGGATTGAGAAGTCAATGGCAAAGGTTTGAGATAGGCGAAAAACGAGTTGTGTTCCTAAAAGGGAATGACCACCTAACTCAAAAAAATTATCGTTAACTCCCACCTTGGGCAAGCTCAAAATCTCCTGCCAAATCTGGGCAACTTGTTGTTCTATTTCGGTTCGAGGGGCAATCAACTCTTGGGGACGGGCATTTTGCCGATCGAGGGCGATTAACTGTTCTCGATCGACGGCTCCTGTTTCAGTCAAGGGCAATTCTGAGAGATGAACGCTATCCCAGGGACTCTGGCTGCCAAAGCGATCGCAGACCCCCAACTGCGCTAACGTTGACTTCAAGGCATTTGAGTGTCCCGTAAAGTAGAACATTAACTGGTGTAAAGCGTTTGGTGTCGTCGCCATATAGCGCCGGACATTGGGGGAGCGATCGTTTAAGCCGATCGAGAGTTGGGTTGAGCCATGCTGCAAGGCTGCCAGGAATGACTGTAGTCCTTGCTGTTTATTAATCAGGCAGTAACCACGAGACTGGGCTTGCTCTTTCGTGTGAGAATGCCGACTCATGCCGACTTCATCCCACATACTCCAGGCAAAACAGTAACTTCGGAGTCCCTGTTGTCGCTGCTTTTGGGCAAAGGCTTCCAGGAAAGAATTGGCTGCGGCATACGCACCCGCCGCAAAGCCACCAAAGAAACCATTCACGGATGAAAAACTAATAAAAACTTTCTCAGGTTGTTGTTTGAGCAGTTGGTGGAGTGCCCATGTACCAGAAACTTTGGGGTGCAACGTTGCAGCTAGGGTTTGCCGCGTTTCTGCTTGCAACAGACACTCGTGGGATACACCAGCTAAGTGAATCACGCCGTCTAATTCACGCTGCCAAAGTGCTTGGGTTTGATCGACCACCTGCTGGAGCTGTTCGAGATTGCTCACATCCACTGCCTCATAGACACAGGCTCCTCCCAAACCCTTTAAATCGTAGTAATTTTTAAGGCGATCGGCATGGGAACCGAGTTTTTCTGGTGCATCGGCTTCAGGTTCGTGGTCTGGTAGGGGGGTTCTTCCCACTAAGATGATATGAGCTTGATAGTGTTTGAGCAGAAACTTGGCAATTTCAACCCCAATTCCCCCCAATCCGCCACTAATCAGGTACATTCCACCGGATTTAAAAGGTAGCGGTTGTTTCTCTGTGTGGCTCAGATCGATTCGTTCCAGACGAGGCACCCAACGTTGTTGATAGCGGTAAGCAATTTCCCGCTCCTTGGTGCAAACCTGAGACTCCCACAGGATGCGATCGGCATTCACTGCGACAGCATCGATTGGCAGATCGATATGGGAGCAAGTTAGCCCAGGAAACTCCTGGTTTATGGTTTTGATCGATCCCAGCATCAATGCTTTTTCCGGGGCAACGGTGTCACCTGGGACAACGCTCTGAGTGCGATTGGAAACCACTTGCAGTCGAACAGGTTGTTGTGTACGTTGAATGGTGGTTAGTGCTTGCACAACAAACAATAAGCTATAAACACCCCGTTCCTGAGCTTGTTCGAGTTCAGACAAGTTAGCGATCGCCCGTTCGTGGTTTTCATAATTCCACAGATGAATCACTTGCCCGATGTGAATTTTGTTAGATGCCAGAGACTCAAACAATTGTCGGTAGTGGTCGAAATCGCCAGGGACAATGCGATAGTGAGTGGCATCGATCTGGGCAAAGCTACTCCCCATATCAACACAGATACACTGCCGATCGGCTTGCTGAAGCTTTTGGCAGAGGAATGCGCCTAGACCCAAGGAATCCATAAAAATCAGATAATGTCCTGTTTGTACCTGTCTCTGGACAACTTTTGCTTGTTTACACCTCCATATCTTGCGATAAAACCAACTGGGGATTGTGTTCTCGTTGCCTAACTGGATGTCTATCTGCTTGAGTTGATCCTCAAATGATCCGGTTATTAGCTGTTGCTTGAGATGATTGCGCTGGATTTTCCCACTGGTCGTTTTCGGGAATTCTTGCTTCGTGATTGGGATAATGCAAGCTGGAGTGATGCCAAGATTTGATGTTACATAAGTACGAATTTGTTTAATCAGATTAACACTGGCAACAGACGATTTCGGCACAAAGAAGATGGCTAACCCTTCTGTTCCTCGATTCGCATCGTCAAAACCCAAGGCAGCGACATAAGTTGGTTCAACTCCCTCAATGCTGTTGACCAGATCTTCAATTTCATAGCAATAGTAGTTCACCCCATTGACAACAATTTGTTCCTTCTGGCGCCCAGTTAATGTCAAGCAACGATTGAGAATAAACCCTAAGTCACCTGTGTTGAACCACCCATCACCCACAAAGGCTTCACGATTCGCATCAGGGTTATCCAGATACCCAGGAGTGACAACATCTCCCTTAATTTGTAACTGACCGATTCTACCTTCTGGCAACACTTGATTATTAATATCAGTAATCCGAATCTGCACACCAGGAATAGGCTTCCCTAAGTTAATAAACTCACTCACCGTCTCGTCAGTCGTGTCAGCCAATTGCAGGTTGCCGCCCAAACTAGCCTTCTGAATGCAGTACACCCTAGTGCCATCTAGCTGAAACTGATTTTGATAAGTCATGCAGGTACAGACCTCTGCCATGCCGAATGCAGGCTGCATCGTTTGGGGCGATACCCCAAAAGCCGCAACTTGTTCTAGGAATTCCTGTACAACTGGTCGGGTGACTTGTTCTCCAGCATTCATAAAAAACTTGATCGAAGTTAGATTCCAATGCCTTTCTGATACCTGCTTAAGTGCGTCGCTTACCAACTTGTAGGCAAAATTTGGAGACCAAGTATGACTAACCTGATAGCGTTGAATCAAATCGAGCCAATTAAGGGGATTTTCCAAAATTAGGGCTGTGGGAACTTCAACCTGTTGACAGCCCAAATAAACATCTTTAAAGTGACAAGTTAATAAAGGAACAACGTGATCTAGCGGTAGCCAATTCAAGGAGATATCAAAGGGCTGATAACCGTTAAATTGCTGGGTGGCATGGATGTGGGTAATAATGCCTCGGTGCGTTTCTTGCACTACTTTCGGCATTCCTGTACTTCCC
>JAICRN010000761.1 GCA_025937335.1 Microcoleus sp. TY_ISSM_2_bin.22 | reverse complement strand
CAAAGAAATCAGGGAACGGCAAGGATAAACCTAAGATTTTGCACGAGTCTGTGGCAAGAAACGAAGCTGAGCGCATTTGGGCTGCGGACCTGAGTTTAACGTCGCGCCCACAGCACAAATGTCAATCATCCCTCTAAGGGCGGGTTCGCCGATATCTGCGATCGAACGCCAAATATCCACGTAAACCCGCGACTAGAAAATAGCAGCAACTTTACAGTCGGCTGCTGTCAATTTTGGCAATTCCTCCTCCAAAGGCAAAATCTTGCACCGTCGAACTCTTTAAGAAATCGTGAGGGAAACCCAATTCAATTGCGCTTACTTTGTCTAAATGCTGCATTTGTTCCGGGGTTAATTCAAACTCCAAACAAGCCAGATTTTCCTGAAGTTGCGAGAGTTTGCGCGAACCCACAATCGGAATAACTTCGACTGGCTGTTGCCGCAGCCAATTTAGGGCTACTTGAGAAGCGGATTTGCCAATTTCGGCTGCTATTTTGCTAACTTCGTCAGCAATTTTGAGGTCTCGTTCGTTAATATTTCCAGATTCCGGTGAATTCAGCCGTTTAGCTTCGCTGGCTGTTTCTGAAGTGTTATATTTTCCTGTCAGCAAACCGGCGGCTAAGGGACTCCAAGCTGTGACGCCAATATCAAAGGCTTTTGCCATAGGGATCAATTCCCGTTCGGGAGTTCGTTCTTTTAAAGAATACTCAATTTGTAAGGCGATAAATGGTGTCCAACCGCGCAGATGGGCGATCGTATTTGCTTGAGAAATAATCCAAGCCGGCGTATTGGAAATGCCTATATAAAGAACTTTGCCGGCGCGCACCAAATCGTCAAAAGTGCGCATCACTTCTTCGACGGGTGTGGTAAAATCCCAAGCGTGCAGCCACAACAAATCTATGTATTCAACTTGCAATCGCTTCAGACTTGATTCTACTGCTTGTACCATATTTTTGCGGTGGTTGCCGAAACCGTTGATTTCGCCATTCTTCATGTTGAGGCTATACTTAGTGGTAACTACCCATTTTTCGCGATCGGCTGCGATGAACTCACCGACATATTTTTCGCTAGTACCGTTGGTGTAGAGATTTGCGGTATCAATGAAATTGCCGCCCGCTTCTGCAAAGGCGTCGAACATTTTACGGCTTTCGTCGTAGGAACTCCCCCAACCCCACTCTTCCCCAAAAGTCATGGTTCCGAGGCAGATTTCCGAAACGCGAAGTCCGCTGTGACCTAGTAGTTTGTATCTCATGTCACCCTGCCGCTAGTTAATGGTTGTTAACAGTTTAGATCCGGATTTCCCAAACTGTTGCCATAAGTCGGGGCGGCGGGCTTTTGTAGTGTGTTAGCGCTGCGCTGAATGTTAAATGTTTTGCCAAGTTAATCAAAAGGTCGTAGCAAGGGTGAGGATTCCCAGCCATTGCCCCTGGGTTTAGTTTAAACAGCGCAGGGGCGATCGTCTTACTAATGTATTTAGGATTACATTGCTAAATTAACGTACACTAAAAGTGAAAAAGAAATATCTACCTTTAGATAGGTATTTTATGAAAATAGTTAAATAAAAAAATGCTATCTTAAATAATTAGAAAACCAGACAGAACTAGAGAAAAAATTAATGTAGCTAAATTAACTTTTTAGCGTTATAGTGATTTATAGATTACAAAAACTAGGTGACTCTCTTGGCTGATATCGTTGATACCGCCGTTGCGGCTGGATCTTTTACAACCCTAGTTGCTGCTGTCAAAGCTGCTGGTTTAGTAGATACTCTCAAAGGCGCTGGCCCCTTCACAGTTTTTGCGCCTACTGACGAAGCTTTTGCTAAGCTTCCCGAAGGTACTGTAGAAGCACTGCTTAAGGACATTCCTAAGCTCACAAAAATTCTGACTTATCATGTCGTTTCTGGCAAAGTTCTGGCCGCTGATGTGGTCAAGCTGACATCTGCCAAGACAGTTGAAGGTTCAGAAGTAAAAATTGATGCTTCCAATGGCGTCAAAATCAATGATTCTACCGTTACCACAGCCGATGTTGCTGCAGATAATGGTGTGATCCACATTATTGATTCAGTCTTGCTTCCTGCGTAAGCACAGATTTAGATAGCGCAATACTATCTTGAGGGCGGTGGCTGTTGTTAGCCACCGCCCTGTTTTAGTTAATAGTTGAGATTTAAATATTTTACGCAGGTCGATCTTAATCACCAAGCTACCTGGTGGGCTGACGATGAAAGTGTCGAGTAGGAAGATACTGCATTAGGACGATTACGACGGAGACAATGGCAGAATTTGCACCAGGCGGGCGAGCGCAACTCACCCCATGACACTGATACTATTGGAACGAAAAGAAGGAGCCAGCAATGCTCGTCAAGCTAAACCTTTATGGTTGGTTTGGGTGGGTGAAAATTTGCCTCAGCTTGCAGAAATTGGACAGCTATATT
>JAICRN010000472.1 GCA_025937335.1 Microcoleus sp. TY_ISSM_2_bin.22 | reverse complement strand
TTTTGAGTTTTTATTCGGTGAACCTTGTGGCGACCATGAGTTTATTTGTCCTCATATTTGCGGTTTAAACTATAAAAATGTGACTCGATTGTTCGCATCAATGTGTATATATTTTAACTTTTGGAGTTGAGATATTATTTTTTCTTGTTCTGACTCAGAAATTCCGCCTTGAAATTGAAACATGGCGGCGATAGAATTCTTAAGTGAGCTTATTTTGGTTGGCTTTAACTTTATGAGCCTTTCCAAAACATATTCAACTACTTCCGAACTATTTAGAGGTTTCGAGAAGTCTTTGCGGTTCTCTTCAATTGGGTGTTGGGCGTTTTGAGTTTCCTCTTCTTTTCTGGCTAGCTGTATCAGCAGTTGCGCCAAACGCAACTTATCCCTGTATCCAAGCTGCTGGCATAAGCCAGCTATCTCATCATAAGTCATCACAACTTTCATTTGAAGCTTCTCATCACGGGATAACTGTCGCAGTTGAGCCAATTCAGGATTTGACATAAAACAACCTTGAATTCATTTTTCCATCTTACCACTGCCCCAAAGATTCGACTAAAGCCTCCAACTCCTCTGCATCATCGCAGCAAATTCAATAACCGCTTAGGCCTCGCCCCGCCGCCGACATCTAAGAAGCAACTTGTCAGAAAACACCACCGCCGCCAATCCACCGAAGGCACCCCCGCAACCTCACGGAACTCAAAATCAACTCGCAACTTTTAGACTGGGAGAAACGCCCCATCCTAATTTTCTACGAAGACGCGATCGCCGCTACCCAAGGTTTTATCTAAACTTTTCTGGATGCCATCACACGCTTTGACGCTACAATCTGCCTCATCACCGACTCATCCCATCCCATCATTCCCACTTTCTCAACTCAAGACCCCCACCCGATCCAATCTATACTTACGTGGCTGCAACGCACCCTATTACAAAACTAGCCGATAAAAGTTAGCCTTCAGATTTGATATTACTCCCAGTAATTTTCCCAATCATCCTTAAAAGCTTGCTGCAATCTCTGCATATACGCATCAGTCTTAATCTTCACCATCCACAGATGATTAGCATTGCCGCCTCCCTTGCACACAACACCTTCATCCACACCGTATTTCCCCTTGCGAATATCGTCCATAAACTTGCCCGTCAGTTGGCCGCGATAAATTACTCGCGCAATATTTAATTTACCAAAATCCTGAATAAACCGATCGGGAACAACCATACCGCGATCGGTTGCCACATCAAAAAGCACCAGTTGTTTGCGATCGTCCTTTTGGTGCATTCCCGCAAACGAATTAGCACAAAAAAACTCTGCAAACACAGTAATTTCAGTGCAGTGATACAGTTCATTCTCTCGAAATTTTGAAGAGGTAAAAAGTTAAGCTTAAAAACTTAACTTTTTACTTGGTGATATTTAAGCAACCTCTACGAACACACCGCTGCGAGCAAACTCCTCTTCTTCAGGAGTGAAGACTGGAGCTTGATCCACAAGATCAGGGTCAAAGTAGTATGTCTCTTGTAAGAATTGTCCGGTGACGATCGCCTCCTCCAACTCCTTGATGTAATCTTGGGCAACTAAGCAAGCCTCCTTGATGCCTTCCTCATCCCTCTTATCCAACAGCTTTTGCAATGTTGCTCTCACCCCTGTCAGTCGTGCGGCGGGCTTGAGCATACCGTAGAGGCGGTACATCCGATCGGTGGCAATGCTAATGTGTTTGAGGGCTTTGGCTCGTGCTAGCTCAGAGTCAATGCTGGGCCAATAACGAGTGGTATAAAATGCTTTCTCATCCTTGTGATACCACTCCTCCGATCGCGCAATTGATGAGGAGACAGTATTGTGCAGCTTCCAGAAGAATAAGCGCAGGGAAGCGCCATCTACTACGGTGGAAAGCTTTGCCTCCATTGATACCTCAAAGTTATTCAGACGCGGATCGCGCCCAAGCACGAGGTACTCCACAGGGTACATTTCCACCTCTTTATTCTGCACGACGTAGGCGTTGAGGTGGTGGCGGCAGTAGGGGCAGGGATACATAGTGGCAAACAGCTTGAAGAAGTCCTTGAAGATGGCCACCAGAGTTTTTTGCTGTTGGGGGGTCTTGGTAGAGACGATTTCAGCCGTAGTGTGGAAGAAACGCCACACCGCAGGGCCAATATAGTAAGGGAAGCTGACGCGCATTTGTGAATTCTTTATTTCACTGCGATCGATATATACGTCGATGAACGATACGTATTGCGAGAGTTCGCCAGACTCGCGCCCAAACTCCAAGCGTTCGCGCCGTTTCTGTACCCCATTCAGGTAGTTGTGCGTCAAGCGCCATGCCTGTTGAAGCATCAGCTTCTGTTTTGGAGCGCATTTGGGAAAGCCTTCTGCAACATCCGCCCCATAGCGCCCAAATTCCCCTGACGCCTTGGTGGCTTCGTACCACTGGTTTAAAGCCGCTTCGTCAGGAACCGTGTTGAAGGGGATGTCTGCTGCTGTGCTGACGCTGAAGGCAGCCAACAGCTTCGGCATAAAGTCTTCATACCAATAGGCGACTGGCATCATCGCACCATCGATTTCCTCTGAGGCATCCGAGAGGATGACGCGGTTCCACTTCTTCAGGTATTCTTTTGGATCTCCTTCAGATTTGGCTGGTGGCGGTGCCATTTCCTCACTCAGTTCCATTTTTCTCAATCGGTTGAGTTCGTTGACGGCAAGTACACCCTCGGCGATGTCACGCAAGTTGAGACTCTTTTTCTTGATGGTGATGGCAAACTCGACTCCTGCGGCAAACTTTTCCTTGGCAGTTGCAGACTTACCCCGCGCCTCCAACATGGCTTTTTGTTCTGCCAACATTTCTGGAGTTTTTTCTATAGTCTTCCAGTTTTTGATGCGATCTTGCAGTCTAGCATATTCATCTTCGAGCGATTTAACTACTGCATCCAATACAGGGTTGCACGCCGACTCTACTACACCCAATCCTTTATAAAGCCCGATCGCACTCCTGACAAATTGCACAAAATCAGCGATTCTGTATGGCAAGTTTCTCACGCGCAGGTGAGTCTCGTGGTTGGCGGAAAAACTCTCGCGGAAGCTGCGGTAGGCTGCTCCCTGGATCAGACGAAACAAACCAATCTGCATCTGCAAGCGGGAGGTACCGCGCTTCTTCTCAGCTTGCGGGTGTTGGGCGAGTAGTTCTTTTAACCGCGCTATTTCTGGATTGCTATCGGTGGGTGCTTCTTCTAGATTAGGTTCAATAGTGGCAGAAGCTGCCTCATCGATCGCAGTTGCTGTACTTGCGATCGCAGCCGCTGTACTGTCTGAAACCTCGGTTGTCTGTGTGCTGACAATCGGAACCGGCGAGTCTTGATATCCGGTTGCGAGCTCTGACTCATCCGGTACCAGTTTGCAGAATTCCTTAAAGTCAATTGAGGCATCGCCGTCATGGTCTACCTCTTTGATGATCTCATCGAGCTCTTGCTCTGTCAGCCCAAACTGGCTCATCACACCCTGCATCTCGTTTTTAGTGATTTGACCGCTGCCATCCTCATCAAATACACTAAATGCCATTTTGAGACGACTCTGGCGATCGCCTTGCTGGGACACCATCAGCATTTTGAATTCATCAAAATCGATACTGCCCGACAAGTCTACGTCCACTTCCTTGATCATGTCGCGCAGCTCGGTTTCGTTAGGACTCTGGCCTAGCGATCGCATCACTTGACCGAGTTCTGCTGATGAAATAGCACCGCTCCCGTCCGCGTCAAATACTTTGAACGCTTCCCATAACTTTGCCACTTCTTCTTCAGTCACGGCTTTTTTTTCAAGCTCCACAGATGTCATAACTAAATCTTCCCTAATTTTTTTATTGGCTGTCTATTGATTATGACCAATATAGCTGGTAAAAGTATAGTCATTTATAGGCATGGGAGGCTTCAAGTCCCTCCCCCTTCACTTTTACTTTGAGCGGATTAACCCGCATTGGCCCAACTACGCAGCTCCCTATCCCATCGCTGAAGGCATTTGGGATTGCTTTTCTGAGGATGTTGTACGAAGCGTTGATATCAGAATTAATTAACTGACCAGTCGATGTTTTGTACAAACCTCGCTTAATACGCTTACCAGTAAACATTGGCTCTTTTTCTGTTTTCTCGTAGACAGGGATTGGGTCTAGACCCACGAAGTTGGCCCGCGATGTGTAGGATTCTTCCTGCACAATTACTGTGATTCCCACCAACCGAGCTTTGTACTCCAACATTTCAATTAAGCGAGAGTGAGGAATACTAACAAAGTTTTGGTTAGTTTGCTTCCCTAGATCAATTTCAGTTTTCCACTGTGCATTCTTGCCAATTACTAGCGTCCCAATTTGTTTTGTATTTAAAATCGCAACAATCACACGACTAGCATGATGCAAGTAATTATCAACTTTCTGATTGCGACAGCGAGTTAATCGCTGAATCCTGGGTGAGGTTTGACGATTCCCTTTTAACTGGGATTGCAATCGGGATTTGCGTTTGTTATAGAACTGGTTAATCGATTTTAATGGTCGCCCGTTAATCAACAAAGGGATAAATCCCGGCTGATTTGAAGTTAACGCCACTAAATTATCCAGTCCCAAATCAATACTAGCTACAGAGTTGGCATTGCCAAGGGTGGACTCCGGTTCACTTCGACTACGCTCAGTACAAGCATCATAAATCACCTCAATTACATAGGAATCACATTTCGGAACCAGTCTAACTTGACAAATCTGGTTGGGATTGACTTGGGTTTTAATTGAAAGTTCAGTGCCGGAAAGTTTAATGATTCCTTTCTTCAACTGTTTGCTGCTAATTGCTTGAATCGTGTATACGAGAAGGTTTCGCCCTTTA
>JAICRN010000338.1 GCA_025937335.1 Microcoleus sp. TY_ISSM_2_bin.22 | reverse complement strand
GGAACAGTTGATCGAGAAGTTAATTGTCATGAGTCATGGGATTTTAGATTTTAGATCCCGCTTTCGGCACCCTCTACTTTCACAATCGCTTTTTTCTGAATTTTGCGAACAAATTAAGTTACTTTTTATAAAGCGGGATTCTGTGAACTATCATAGATAGTCCTAGACGCACGAGACTCCAGAAACCGGTTTTTTTTACGAAAATACGCAGGTTGCAGCCACAGATTCGGTAAAAAACACGGTTTCTTTGTCGGAGTGCGTAAGTCTTGAGAGAGTAGAATTCTCTAGCAAATTAAGGAAATGAGTCGATTCCAAATTCGCGAAGATGACCTCAGAGGTAGAAAGATAGCTGACTTTCTGTGCGAACATCTCGAAAATATGAATGAGATTACACCACCTGAAAGCATTCATGCTCTTGATTTAGAAGCATTGCGCTCGCCCGATATTACTTTCTGGACGGCTTGGGAGGGTGATGAATTACTCGGATGCGGAGCACTGAAAGAACTAGATTCAAGAAGTGGTGAAGTCAAATCAATGCGTACCGCCAAGGCTCACCGCCGTAAAGGTATCGCCGGGAAGATTCTTGAACACATCATCAAAGAAGCCCAACGGCGTGCTTACGATTGCCTGAATTTGGAAACAGGGGCTTTGCATGAATTCGCCCCGGCACGAGCCTTGTATATACGGTATGGGTTCAAGTACCGAGGCCCCTTCGCTGAATACATTGATGACCCGAATAGCGTGTTTATGACGAAAAAGCTCTAGGCTGGGCTTCTCGAAATAGGTGTATTTCTTGAAAATCTCACAATGACGCTTAACTATTATTAGACATCTCCAGAAATTAAGTTTTTGCCCGGGTTGAACTTGCGATCGCTCTTATATGTTGGGTACTTTTCAAAATTAATAATCAGCGGGCGATCGCCTTTTTACATCTCTGCTTTGATGAGTGCGATCGCGGTATTTTTTCCTACCTTTTTTAATTTGCTGGCTCATTTCTACAAACAAATCCCTGCGTAAATAAGGATAGTCGCTCACCCACACGTCACGGCTGGGAATATAAATATCTGAAACTTTGACAATTCTGCCTAAATCTTCTTGATTTGACATAATTAACATTAAAGCAGCTTGGCCGGGGACAATTCCTTGGTGATCTTTCCGTAATGGAGCTCGAAGTGTAGTAGTAAATCCGGTTTTGTCGCCGACTTCTAAATTAATTCGCGGTTCTAAGTTGTCTACAATTACGAGTTGTCCTTTTTGATTGACAGTTTCTTCTTGACTTGTGACTTCATCTGTGATGTAAACATCCAAAACTCGCCCTTGCCAAAAACCGCAGTATTGATATTTGCGGCATTCTGCATTCCGCAAACTCGCCCACAAAACCGGTCCCCACAGCCAGTACAAACCGGAGATCAATCCGGTGATTAAAACTAGCGGCGCGACATCGGAACCGGCGAAGTTATAGACTATCAGCACGAAAACTACTGTTACCGCTGAGATTAACATTCGCCTCAAAAAATCGGGCGGTTTTCCCCAGATATATTTGTATTGCGCTGCCGTAGCGACGGCGGGAATAAGCTCTTGAAAGGTTTCGCGCGTTAAGGGAATTAGCATAAGAAGTTCGGCAACGAAGCATTGTACGGGATTTAACGGAAGGATGTTGAAGTGAGAAGTCAGAATCGATCAGTCAGAAGTTATAAGTTAGGAGTTAGAAATCAGATTAATTCCTATTTTACCAATGACGATAACTAATGACTAATGACTGATGACTGATGACTGATGACTGCTGACTACAAAATTTTTTCCAGACCGTAAACAAGCGATCGCAGTTCAAGGACTTTGCGTATAGATAGCAAGACTCCTGGCATATAACAAGCGCGATCGCTCGTATCGTGTCGCAAAGTATAAACTTGACCTTGCCCGCCAAAAATTACTTCTTGGTGGGCAATTAAACCGGGCAAGCGGATGCTATGAATGCGAATCCCTTCATCCGCTAAACAGCCTCTAGCTCCATGCAACTTTTCAGTTTCATCTACGTCGGGGGGATTGAAGGTTTTTCCCATTTCTGCTAGCATTTGAGCAGTTTGAATAGCCGTGCCGCTGGGTGCGTCGGCTTTTTGATTGTGGTGCAGCTCGATAATTTCTACGTGTTCAAAATACTGAGAAGCGGTGACAGCGGCCTGTTGGAGCAAAACCATGCCGATCGAGAAATTGGGTACGATCAAACAGCCGATGCTGGCTTTGTCAGCAAATTCAGCTAAGTCTTGAATTTGCTCGCTGCTCAAGCCGGTAGTGCCGACTACCGGGCGAATGCCATAAGCTATTGCCGATCGCACGTTTTCATAAACCGACGAAGGGTGCGTAAAATCTACCATCACGCCTAACTGCTTTTCTTGAGATGCTAATACCAGCATCCCTTGCAAGTCGTCAGTGAGGGGAATTTCTAACGGGCCGCATCCGGCTAATTCCCCCGCATCGGCGTTGAGGCAATCAGGAGAGCGGTCTACAGCCCCGAATAAGGTCAGGTCATCAGCATTTGCGATCGCTTTAATTACTTCGCGGCCCATCTTGCCTGCGGCACCGTTAACAATCACCGGAATCGGAAGTTGATTCGCCATAATCTCAAAAATATCCTGAAATTTCGATCGACTAAATTTTAACGCTTGTGGAAATTTGGGAAAACGGGGGAATTAAAGACAGGATTTGTCGGTAACTCTTGAGTAACCCGGTTTCCCATTCCAGAAATACTTTGTCAAATCGAGTAATTAGCTTAAATAAACTCGGTTTCGGCAAAACTTCTGAAAAAATTACATTCAATCTCATAATAAGCTCAATTCTGTAAGAACAGACTTGAGCGAAGCGAATTTGCACCGATATATTTTTGCTGTGACTGCCCAATTCTCTCGAAATCTTCGTTCTGTACTGTCTGTCGCAACTGGCCTCGACCTGAGTTCTCAAGGCCGACGAGTCAGGATTTTGCCTGCAATGCTTGCAGGTGCGACTTTAACGCTGCTGAATATGGGTGCTCGGCAGTTGGGAGGGCTGCAAAACTGGGAATTGGGGAGTTTTGACTCGTTAGTGCGCTTGCAGCCAGATGCCGGCCCCGATCCGCGGCTGCTGGTAGTGGGAATTTCTGAGGCCGATATTCAAGCTTTGGAGAGATTTCCGATTTCCGACTGGGCGATCGCTCAAACCTTGACAAAACTGCAAAAGTATCGGCCAAAAGTCATCGGTTTGGACTTGTACCGGGATTTGCCTCAAGCGCCGGGACACCAAGAATTGCTGGCTCAATTGAAGGCACCGAATGTGGTGGCGATCAACAAATTGAGCGATTCAGAAAGTCCGGGAGTACCTGCGCCTCCGGGGATACCGCCCGATCGGGTTGGTTTTAATGACTTCGTACTCGATGCTGACGGCGTTGTGCGCCGCAATTTACTTTCAGTCTCCCAAGCACAGAAGAAGACTGCTTTCTCGTTTTCTGTGCAACTGGCTTTGTTGTATTTCAAAGACAGAGTGCAGCAGGAAAATAGCACTGTTAATCCCAACCAAATCAACTGGGGAAAAGCAGAATTTGTGCCTTTAACTTCTGACAGCGGCGGCTATGCAAATATTGACGCCAGAGGCTACCAAATTCTACTCAAATATCGGTCTGCCAAGCAAGTGGCGCGACAAGTGAGTATCAGGCAGGTGTTGAACGGGGAAGTTGACCCGAGTTGGGTAAAGGACAAGATTGTGTTGATCGGGACGACTGCACCAAGTACCAGAGACTTGTTTCTGACTCCCTACAGTCCCGCCCAGAAACAAAGTCCGAAAATGCCGGGGGTGCTGCTGCACGCGCAAATGCTCAGCCAAATATTGAGTGCGGTTTTGCAGGGGCGATCGCTATTTTGGGTGTGGCCCGAATGGGCGGAAATTTTATGGAACAGTGCTTGGGCGGTGATTGGGGGGGTTGTGGCTTGGCGGATTCACCATCCTGTGAGGGCGGGATTGGTTGGGGGTGCTGCATTGATGGGGCTGTTGGGGATTAGTTTTGGGATTTTTATTTGGGGTGGGTGGGTGCCGCTGGTGTCGCCGGCTTTGGGTTTGGTGGTGACTGGTGTCGGCGTCAGCGCTTACAGGAAGCTTTACGATGCTTTTCACGACTCTCTGACGGGTTTGCCGAACCGGGATTTGTTTGTAGAGTGCTTGGGGCGGGCGATCGCCAATACTAAGGGCCGCCACAGCTATCTGTTTGCGGTGCTGTTTCTGGATTTAGACAGGTTCAAGGTAATTAATGATTCTTTGGGTCATTTGGTGGGGGATGAACTGCTGATAGCGGTGGTGCTGCGGTTGAGGGCGATTATTGGCTCGGGGGATACTGTGGCGCGGGTGGGAGGCGACGATTTTGCGATTTTGGTAAGGAATGTTGATGTTGGGAGTGCGGTGGATTTGGCCGATCGAATTCACCAAGCTTTAATTGTGCCTTTTGAGTTGAAGGGGCAGGAGGTATTTGTGACGGCAAGCATCGGGATTGCGCTGGGGGGCGAAGCCGCTGCTACTGTCAGGGAACAGCCGGAACACTTGCTGCGGGACGCCCACACGGCGATGTACCGGGCGAAGGCTTTGGGAACGGGAAGGTATCAGGTGTTTAATGCTTCAATGCACGCTTTGGCTGTGGAGAGATTGCAGTTGGAAACTGATTTGCGGATGGCCGTAAAGCGTGGGGAGTTTTTGCTGCACTACCAGCCGTTTGTGTGTTTGGCAAGCGGGAGGATTATTGGGTTTGAGGCTTTGGTGCGCTGGCAGCACCCGCTGCGGGGCTTGATTTCGCCGGTGAAGTTTATTCCGGTGGCTGAGGAAACGGGGGCTATTGTGCCACTGGGTGAGTGGGTGCTGGAGGAGGCTTGTAGGCAGTTGCGGCTGTGGGAGGGAATGTTTGACTTCGATCGACCTTTGATTATGAGTGTAAATTTATCTGGGAAGCAGTTTGCTCAGCCGGATTTGGTGGAGCGCATTCAGGCTATTTTAGGGGCAACGGGTTTGAGTCCCGAGAGTTTGAAGTTGGAGATTACTGAGAGTGTGGTGATGGAGGATGTGGAGTCGGCGATCGCGGTTTTAAAGCACATGAAGGCGCTAAATGTCAAATTGGGAATTGATGATTTTGGCACGGGTTATTCGTCGCTGAGTTATTTGAGCCGGTTTCCTACGGATACTTTGAAGGTTGATAAGTCATTTGTGGGTCGGATGGAAACAGAAAGCGAGGGGGAGAATGTGGCGATCGTGCGGACGATTGTGGCGCTGGCTCACGCTTTGGGTATGGATGTGATTGCTGAGGGTGTGGAGACGGCGGCACAATTGGCTAAGTTGAGGTCGATCGGCTGTGAATACGGTCAGGGTTATTTTTTTGCTAAGCCTTTACCGAGGGATGAGGCTACTGCTTTGATGGCTTCTCGGCCGCAGTGGTAAATCCTGTTTGTTTCACATAGTCCTGGCAGCAGAAACCGGGTTTGATGAACGAAAATAGATCGTGCAACACCATAGAACCCGGTTGCAAAACCCGGTTTATTTGGTTTTTGTGCGTAATTATGTTCACAGTTCAGTTATATTGTCAAGAGCAATAATTAGTATTTGATTTGGTTCGGGACTAAAATGCAATCTTAACTTGCCAGTTGCAGAAAAATTTTCACACTTTAAGGCAATATCTTGAGTTGAATTTGGTTCAATTATAATCCGATTATCAATGACAAGTTTAAATGTATTTTGGTCTTAATCTTTTAAATAAAAGTGGTCGCAGAGGTTTTTCACTAAATAGCCACACTTTCCGTGATTGACAATACAAACACTCAAAGTTATTCCACAGTGGCGCTGAACATCATTAACTGTGATACTTAAATCGCTAACTCTAAGTGTTTCCGTAATATATCCGTAGGTTACAGGATTAAAATCTAAAAGCTTCATTACTAACTCATCTACAGTGCTATAAGGATTTAATTCATATATTTTATTATCACAAGCAGCTAGATTTTTTGCCATCTCCATCCGTAACCAGGCTGCATTTTCAATAGCTGTTTTAGTCAGGTTTTGAAGTCTGGGATAAATGGAAATATCTGCTTTTTTAGAATAGCCTGTAAAATAACCTGCTTGTTCCAAGTAATCAATAACATTCTGCGATTTATGGAAAGCATTTCGATTTTGTTCGTAATGCAATAAAATCCAATGTTCAAAGGCAATACTTGAAAACGCTAGCTTAATACCGTGTTTCTGTGCATCGTCAAATGCTTTTTCATGTTTGGTATAACCATCTTTATCAAAAACTGCCCAAACTTCGTCATAATTCTTTATTTCTTGTTTGGCGAGTTTCACCAAATTCACCGCATCGGTTTTAATAGATTCTGCTTCTTTATTTGAGGCTTTTCT
>JAICRN010000139.1 GCA_025937335.1 Microcoleus sp. TY_ISSM_2_bin.22 | reverse complement strand
GTTCGGGAGTCGTCGCAGCCGCAGGAGAAGGCGAAGGAGTGCCACTAGCTAACTGATTAATTTGATCTTTATAGTTAGGAGGAGCTAACTCAGTAGCTCGATCAAATAGCGTTTTTGCTTCATCTGTTTTGCCCTGTTCCTTCAGCACGATCGCCTTTCCTAAAGTCGGGCGAAAATCTTTCGGATTAGCTTTGGCAGATTCGTCGTAAATTGCGATCGCCTCCTCGTAGCGCTTTTGCACAGCATAAACCTGTCCCAGAATCAACTGCACCGAAGTTACATCAACACTTTCGGGTTTCGCCTGATTGGCAGCCGGAGCCGCCTTCAGCGTATCTTGCAGCAGTCCGATCGCAGCTTCCGGGCGCTGCTGCACCAGCAGCAAATTCACCAACCCCTGCAAAGCCTTAATTTCCCCAGGCTTAGACGCTAAAATTGACCTGTAAGCTTGAGCAGCCCCTTCGCGATCGCCCGTGCGTTCCTTAGCCTGAGCCAGCAAAATCCCGTATTCAGTAGTCTCGGGATTCAGCGAAGCCAACTTTTCCAAAGGACCGATCGCATCCTTAATGTCCCCCACTCCTTGCCCGATCAACTCCAGCCGCACCTGCAACAATCCCCGTAAAGCCGTTACATTGTCAGGTTCCCGCTGCAAAACCAATTCGTACCCCCTCGCCTGAGCTTGCAGCAACTCTGATTGCTTCTCCCCAGACTGCGCCGTCTGAGTAGGCGTTGGAGTTGACCGACTTTGGGCTTGGCTGGCCTTGAGAATACTGTCCAAAATGGGAACCAGAGAAAATCCCAAAAAAGCGATGAGCGACAGCACCACCACTACAGTAATCAACCCACGACGCTTATTTGCTTTTTCCATAATTCAACTATCCCAGCTTAAAATCTACTATTTTCTAAGAATTAACGCATCGCCCGGGGGCGTCTGCCATTTAACTAGATCCATGCAACCATAAAAGTTCTTAACTTCAAAGTCCCAACTGACAAAGCAGCCTTTTACTTGCAGCTAATATGGTAACAGACCCACAACTCCATGCTAGCTAAACAATTTTGGACACTCAGACCTGCAGTCCCACAGACTGCGTTGTCTGTCCAATTTAGTCTGGTCAAGCTAAAAATTACCGAAAATATGGCGGATCAGCCCGTTAGGTAATTGGATTAAGTAAAATAGGCAAGCTGAATATCCTAAATGCTATTAGCCAGCAACTCCAACTCAGCGCTATCGCTGGATCGATCGCTCAGCAACTCCCAAAGTTCTTGCTCGCAAGGATTTTAGCAGCCAGAGAACCGATCGGCACTCGTAGCGTTGAAAGTTGGCGTTGACGGGTCACAACCAGACCTCCGGGCGCAAGCCCCAAGTCAGGTGCTAGTAGTTTTTAAAGCAGTTTCTTCAGTTTATTCCTAATTTCCCTTAAGGGATGTGTCTCCGCTGCAAGGAGTTTTTATGAACCCCTCTCCCAACCGGTCTTCCAAATCGTCCAAATCTACTTCAAATCGCAAGGCTCAGCCCAGCGAACCGGCCGTCAATCCGCCTAAAGATACAGATTCCATTCCTGAGACACCAGACGAAAGTTCGGTGCCTTCGGCGTTGGCTGCACCTGTTGACCAAAATCAACCGGCAACGCCAACAGACGCCCCAGCGTCCAAGGATAAGCTGCAACGACCCCGCTACAGTTCTGCCCCCGACAAGGACAAAACACAGCCACAAGACCCGCCCAGCAATGCTCCTGCACCCTCGGAGCAAGCAGCCCCTTCGGAAGCTGTCAGCGATCCGACAGCGCTAGCAGTCGCACCGCCGGCAAACGCCGAGCCTGCCGCTAGCGAAAGTCAGGCCGCTGAGGACATACCCTCGGTCATGCGCCAACATCCGATTCCCCCGCCCAGCGAACCCAGACAGTACCGAGCTGTTGGTTTGGTGCGGGGCCGCTACACGCAATCAGAAGAGCAATTCACCCGGGGTATGCTGATAGCTGCCGACGGAACTGCCATCGACGCAGTATTGCTGGGTAGAGTCATGAGTTTAGTCAAAAATCACCTGGATCTGGAACAAGAACACCTGTGGGTGGTCTATCCCCGCACCAGGCAAGAAGACGGCAACTTGCACGCCCAGATTATGGGAGTTTGGGAGCCGGAAACGCTCAAGAAACCTCCCGAACCGTCCTCTGATGAGGAAAATCAGGAAGCAGCGGAGATTGAGGCTAGTGGCGAAGCATCGACCGCATCTTTGCCGCCCTCGGAACCTGATGTTGAAGATGGCTATTTTTCGATTAGAGGTGAGGTGATTTATCAATCCCAAGACGAAGAAAAGTATGTCATCGTCAAAATCAAGCAAGCTCCCCGCAAGAATGACGACAAGATGAAGTTTTTTAAACTGAAACTCAAGGGAGATTTAGCTACAAAGGCGATCGGGTTTTTTTGGGATTTCCACGTCAAATTGAAAGCTGACAGTCTGATGATTGAGCAGGCCAATAATATTGGCGCCCTGCCGATCAAAAAGCGGAAATTCCCCCCAGGCAGCAAGAAGCCAGGCGGCTTCAAAGGAGGGGGAGGGAAGCGTCCCTTTACTCCTAAGCCCAGCGGTGATGGTACTCCTGTAGGGCGTCCTAATATCAAGTCCGCAGCAGCAGCACCGCCTGTCCCCAAGGAACCTCTTCCTAAGCCGGTCAAGAAGCCTAAGCCGATCGAGCAATAGAGCGATTTTAGATTTTAGATTTTAGATTTTAGATTTTAGATTTTAGGTGAGTGCATCAGTTTCCAATGCGTGCAGTTTTTTACCAGAATTCTTCAATCGAAAATCTACAATCCAGGACGCACTCGCGAGGATCGGAAACCGGGTTTCTTGACCAAAAACCTAAGTTTTCAGGCAAAGCCAGCGGCAAGAAACCCCTTTTCTAACAGCCTGTGCGTAAGTCCTAATCTAAAATCGCCCAATCTAAAATCCTTTATTCGAGCCTCACTTGGGCGCCCCACAAATCTTGGGGGAGAAATACTCTGTCGGTGGGTAGGGGAGCAACTGGGGTCGTGAGGGTAAATTGACCCGCTTCAATTTGCTGCTTCAATTCCAATGCTACTTGGCGGGAGAGAAACATACTCGCAAGGGGGGCGGCCCGTACTGGTTTGCCCTCTATCAGGATGCGGCCAGTCTTTAATTGAGCATAGCTGACTAAACCGAAGGTGGGACGAACGCGCCGGGGGATAGAGAAATCTACCACCGGCGCTACTATTTTTTTGTCTGATACTGCACAGTTGGCGACGACTGTTTCGTTTAAGACGGGAAAGGGGATTCCGACTCCCAGCATCAAGGATGGGCCGTAGTTTTTGAAGTAGCAGCCTCGCACCCATTTCGAGTTCATCTGTTTGGCGTCGCCGATGAGTGCAAGGGTGGCGGCAGGGCCGATGGGGGTGCGGTTGGGCTGGCGTTTTTGCAGCGGGAAGTGCTGGGTTCCTTCCCAGGTGATGTAACCGGTGGCGCCTCCTAAGAAGATGCGGGTGCCGATGCCGATGATTTGGAGGTCGGGGTCGTTGAGCAGGGGAGACATGGCTCCAAGGTTCGAGTAGACGGCGTTGCCGAGGTTTGGTTGCAGGGGGCCGAGGTAGGTGAACAGCGGGCGATCGCCCCCGTTGACGCCAACAATAAAGTTTTGATATGCGTTGCGGGGATTGAATAAATAAAACTGGTTGATTGTATCCCGAGTAATCGTGGTTTCAAAGGAGGCGCGGGGGTAGCAGTCTGTTACTTGCCCCAAGGCTCGCAACTGCACGGGTTTGCCGGCTATTAAGTCTTCGATGACGTGTCCGCCACCCCGTTCGCGGGATTCTTCGCCGTCTTCGGCTACTTGGGTGGCTCCCAGGTACAGGTCTACTGCCCCGAAGCCCGAGTAGGCTAAAACGCCGTCCAGCCAACATTGGCGGATTTTTATCGGTGGGTCGGTATGGCCGAGGTTGATGATTGCACCGGAGGATTCCATCGGCTCAAAGGTGCCGGTGGTAATCACATCGACTTCTTTGGCTGCTTGGGTAATGCTGGTTTCTTGAACTCTAGTTTTGAGTTCTTCGATTGTCCAGACTGTGGCTTTGCCCTGGCTGATTTTATCGTTGATTTCGTCGATCGATCTCATAAGACTATTTTAGATTTTAGATTTTAGATTTTAGATTTTAGTGTGATGGAATGTCGATCGAGCTGGTTGTTTGAGATAAAAAGCGATATATTATAACTGAGATGTTGCACCATTCTCTATAAATTTTTTATGAACAGGCAAGATGCCTGTTCCACAAGAAAATTCACTCTTCGTCGAACAGGCATCTTGCCTGTTCTCGATCGTGATGCCAGATGTAAATTCTAACGGATACAATAACAATATTATAAATAAAATAAGGAGCGATCGCCATGACTCAAGCGATATTAAAACCAGTCACCTTCGATGAATTTATTGACTGGTATCCTGAAAATTCTGAAAACCGTTACGAACTGCACAATGGAGCTATTGTTGAGATGCCTAAAGCAACCGGAGAACATTCAGAAGTAGCGGGCTTCCTTGTCGCTGAACTCAACTTTGAAATCCGACGACTAGGACTTCCTTACTTCCTTCCCAAGGAATGCGTTGTCGCCACCGATTATGATACCAGTTTCACAAAAAAATAATGTCACTGCAGGCAAGCTCCAAACCCATATCTAGTAACTCATGGCTAATCTAAAATCTAAAATCTAAAATCTAAAATCTAAAATCTAAAATGGTATGAGTTATCTGGTTACGAACCGGATGCGATCGTTTTGGACAGGCAAGGGACGGACAGCGAACCGAGATGGAAAAAGGAATCTATCATTACAATGGGTAGTTCTGTCCGGCTAATTGTCGAAGTTGTCAGTACCAATTGGCGGGATGATTACGGCTACAAATTGGTTGACTACGAAGCGTTGGGCATTTCTGAATACTGGATTGCGGACTATTTGGGACTTGGTGGCAGACGCTATATTGGCAATCCTAAACAACCTACTTTTTCTGTTTACCAGTTGGTTGACGGCGAGTATCAAGTCAGTCAGTTTCGGGGGAGCGCTCGGGTTGTGTCACCCACATTTGGGCAGTTAAACTTGACTGTTAAACAAATTTTTAGCGCCGGTAGAGATCCGGTAGAAAATGCAAAGATTGAAGATAGTTAGTTGATGGCGTTCTTCCCACAATTTTTCTAAGTTTGTAGTGAATGCTTCTGTCTTATAACTGGGAATGAATAAGGACTGAAGTCATTACCAACCTTAACTATTGATTTTCAGAAGCGTCATTTTCTAAATTATCTGGGATGTCGGGTTTGTGTTCTGGCAACTTTTCTGGTCGGCTTTCGGTGACTTCTATAGATTCATATTCTTCATGGATAGCAGAATCGATTGCTGCTAAGGTTTTAGGACTGGCACTCCACTGGTTGAGAATATCTTTAATTAGGGCTTCTCTAATCCAAACTTGAGCGACAACGGTGAGGGGGAGGGCTAGCAATAAGCCTAAAAATCCAAAGAAGGTGGCGAAGAATACTTGAGCTATTAATGTTACTGCTGGCAGCAGTGATACTTGCTGCGCCATAACGTAAGGGGTGAGGAGGTTGCTTTCAAATTGTTGAATTAGAAAGTAGAGTATGAGCACAAAACCTGATTTTAAGGGAGAGTCTAAAAGTGCGATCGTCACTGGGGGAATGACGCTCAAACCCGGTCCGATATTGGGTATTAGGTTCAGCAAACCAGCTAAAACAGCGTGGGCTAGAGCTAGGGGAACTTGCAATACTGACAAACCAATTAAACTCAGAAAAGTGATGACGCTCATGCTAATTAAAGCGCCGATTACCCATCGACCGAGCGCTATTTCGCATTCATCTAAGATACCATCAATTCGCCGCCGATAAAAAGATGGAAAAAGTTGTATAAATGCTTTGCGGTAAGAGAGAGGTTCTGCTAAAGTCATTAATGTCAAAACTATGACTAGCAAAAAGCTAAGAATAACACCTAATGTGTTGCCGACAAAAGCTCCTGCACCGCCGACAAGTTGGTTGAATATGGGTCGTAGCTGTTGGATAATATCGTTAATATCAAGATTCGGCAGTCGCTGACCAATTTGTCCCGAAAAGCGCGTTTCGAGCTGATCGATCCAATCATTTAATTTTGCTATTCCTTGAGGAGCTCTTTGGGTAAGTTGTTGAAACTGTTGGGCAAAGGGCGGTACAATGATTAGGAATAATCCTATGAAAATGAGGACTAGGAAACTAACTGATAAAAGTACGGCGATCGATCTTTTGATCCTGAATTTTTGCAAGTAGCGTGCTAGTCTGTTTAAGGCTGTGGCTAAGACGACGGCGGCAAACAGCAGCAGTAGGGCCTGCCTGATTTGCCACAGTATGTAACAAGATGCGATGAGGGCTAATAAGCCCATCCACTGTCCTAGCTTCATTAGATTTTAGATTTTAGATTTTAGATTGAGGAATAGGGTATTGGGAATTGCTGCTTGGTAATTGCTCTGCAGCCCTGAAGCGATAAATCGCACCTCTATAAGATACCTTAGATGGGGGCGATCGCCTATTTAATCAGATACCCCTACTCGGACATCAGCATAAGCAGCCTCCTCAATTCCCTTTTGCGAACACCTGCTGCGCTGTCAGCTTCAATTCATGGAAAGTTGGGGACTCAATACCCTCGCCGCCTCTGAACAGTTGGACTTGGTATTCGCCGTCTACGAGTTGGTAAACCGAAAAAGTTGGTTGCTTGGGGTTGCCAATAAACCGTCTGCCACCCAATCCTAGATAGTCTATAATCCAATATTCTTGAATACCCATTGACTCATATGCCTCAAGCTTTAGGGCATAATCATCACCCCAATTAGTGCTAGTTACCTCGACGATTAGGGGGACTGATGAACCCATTGTGATAATTGATGATTTTTCCCATCGCGGCTCGTTTCCAATGGTTTGTTCGTTAAGTACAATGATATCTGGTTCATACCCCGATTCCTCGCGCATGGGTTTGATGACGGATTCTTTGGGGATGAAGTAGGGCAAATTGAGACGCTCAATCTCTATACCGACTTTCAGTGCGGTAAAATCGGCCACTTTAGAATGTTTACCTGTTGCTTTTGGCATCTCAACAATCTCTCCATTGTGCAGTTCGTAGCGGTGTTCTGAATTTTCAGGATACCAGTCAATGAATTCATCGAATGTTACTAATTCAGGTATGGTTTGAATCATGGTGAGTGCCTTTAGTTTGCTTGTGATAAGCTGTACGGGGAATTAAGATTTGGGCAAAAACACAGTCTTTAGACCTAGTGTAGATCGCACTTTTTGATGGCGTCTCTACTGCTGCTGTTGGCGCGATCGCCAGCCGAGGATAGCAGCTAGGATGATACTGGGGGTAAAGACGGCGATGAGGGCGTTGAGGTCGGTAGAGGCTATGGATAAGCTAGGCCCTACGTACTTGATGGCTAGGGAAAGGGCGGCGGATAGGGTGAATACTTTGATGATGGGGCTGATGTTGGTGTTCATGGAGGTGGTAGTTGGTTGTATAATGAGGCATTGAGACTATTATCGCAAGTTTGTGCTAAGCCCGGAAGTAATAGAAGATTAGGAGAGGGGCAGGATTGAGAGCAAAGTACCAAACCTTTGTTTTTTTGCCAGATAGCCGATTTTAACTAAACTTACAATTAAATTACATCCCGTTAAAACACGATCTATGACCTACACCACACCCAAATTACTTAGCTTTGAGGAGTTTATCGCCCAATATGGGGATAATACACGCTATGAACTAATTGACGGAGAACTCAGAGACATGGAACCTACTGGCCCTCACGAAGCTGTTGCCGGGAGTATTGCGGGTAGAATTTATGTCGAAATCTTTCGGGATAACTTCAACTGGTTGGTGCCTAAAAATTGTCTAATCAAACCACTATATGCTGAAGCTACAGCGCTGCGTCCTGACGTAGTTGTTTTAGATAAATCAGAACTCTGTCAAGAACCCCTTTGGCAAAAAGAACCAGTTATTTGTAACGGTAGTACCATTAAGATTGTTGCTGAAGTAGTCAGCACTAATTGGCAAGATGATTATGCCAGAAAAGTGGAAGAATACGCTTTATTGAATATCCCAGAATATTGGATTGTGGACTTTCGGGGCTTAGGTGGTTGGCAATTTATCGGCAAACCAAAGCAACCGACTTTCACAGTCTGCCAGTTAGTTAATGGTGCATACCAGCAGCAACAATATCGCTTGGGAGATACTATTTATTCTTACCAATTTCCAAATTTACAACTGAGACTCGACGATATTATGCCGACTTGAAAGTTTGGTATCTACTGAGCGATCGCACCTTGGGCAAAAAAGGCAATCTAAACTTATCACAGAAATAACGTTAACAGTATTTAATGCTTTATCAATACTCCGGACAGTTTTTAAGCAGCCAGAGTACCATAAGACAAGACTGAAGGAAGGTTAGGGTGATTTAAAATCAAATCCGGGTCTAAATCTAACTTATCAATAAAGGTATAAAGTAGATGCTTATTGAATTCCAGACGTTTATAAGAGGCCATAGAAAACACAAAAAATTTGGCAGATGAATGACAACTAGAAAGTTCATGTTTGGCTAAGTTTAAGGCAATTAGACTGGCATTAAAGTGAAAATCAAGCCGTGGTAAATGACGAGCTTGACAATCAGACAATCCCGTAAATTGCTTGGCATCACGAAAAATAAATTCTATCTGAAAACGAGCCTGATAATATTCAACAATTTGCTCAGGCGGTAAGTGAATATCAGTGCTAAATAATAAAGCATTTTTAATTTTTCCGTTGGCTTGAACCTCAGAGATACAAGCCAACCTAATTTGGCAATTTAAACAACAACTCCACACCACCAAGGTATATAATGAAACTCCGGGTTTTATTTCTTTAACAAAATTAAGACGACTCAAATCATGGCAGTCAACCTTGCCATCATATTTACGTGGAACCCCCAGTTTCTTTTGTTCACCTGTATAGAGATAGCGTAAGTTAGCATCAACTCTTAGCTTGCCAATAAAGTTTAAATTTAGCTCCCGCACAGCATCCCAGAATTTAGAGCGGTAGTAATAGCCATCAGCTACCAAATAACGTACAGAACTTGGGAAGAAATAACGAGTATTCTTCAAATGTTGTGCATAGTCATCAACTCTTGTGATGTCAGGCTTTGAGCTTTGAGAGTCTGGTTTTTTGCGAGATTTTTTTGACGAGCTATTCTTCGGATTTTTGGGCATTTTTTTTACTGGCTTTATTTGAGGACGTGATGGAGTTTGTTGCACGCTTAAGCTATAAGATAAACGACTCTCAATTTCGACAATAGAAATTACAGAAATTTCCAACCCCTGTTCCGATTTCCCCGCTACACCATTATAAAAATAACCCTTACCGTCTGTTTTTTTGCCACTTTTTCTTAAAAAAGAACAATCGATAACGGCAATGACTGTGTGTTCAGGATTTAAGGCAGATTCGAGGAAATATTGATTAAATTGTGGAAAATTAAAGCTTTTGAGAAAGTGACGACGGTAGGTTTTTTCGCTCAAATAACTATAACGACTGAGATTCGTGAAGTTGACCTTACCATAGACCAGCAAAATAGTTGAGAATAAAGTGATTAAAAACTTCTTTTGGGGTTGACTAATTCCTGGCATTTGTTGTAAGATGGATTCAATAATCTTCATAAGGCAATCTGTTGAGCTTGTGTGTTTTTATAGCTTAACCTAAAAGAGTGCCTTTTTTTCTGTTTATTTTGGGTTAAGATAGCACTCAGTTTTTTCGCTTCTGTGCTTTATTGCGTAAGCATCCCTATTTAAAAACTGTCCGGAGTATTGAAGGTTAACCAACTTGAAAATATCGGTGAGTTGCTTTTCGGTTGTTCTAACCGAGACAAACCAGTTAAATTCTTCACGTAGCATCAACAAATAGCCCAATCAGCTTAGTTTATTTGTTTGACAATTAATTCACCCTG
>JAICRN010000667.1 GCA_025937335.1 Microcoleus sp. TY_ISSM_2_bin.22 | reverse complement strand
GTACAAAACCACTTCCCATGCTTTTTCGTCTGTATCGCGGAGGCTTTGTATCGAGCGAAACATTACTGTGTTGGCAGTTTCGGGATATTTGTGAATGGAGGCGAAAGCGGGCGCGCTGACAGCTAAAATTAGAGACAAACACAAGCTAATAACAGTTAAAGTTCTACGCCAACAATAATGTTTTTTCATCTTGCAATACCTCCGATAATTTACACTTTTTTATCAGAACTAAGAAAAAATGATAGGTTTTGTATTGAGATTATTAAGGAATGAACGATAGAAGAGAAAAAGCAGGCAGGTTTTGTATAAAGATTATTCACGGATGACCAAGTTAAGCGCGAAACCTGCCTACATTATACCTCGGCTTGGTTAGTTTCCAGAAATTAAGCGCTAAACCTGCTCTGACAATCTACATAGTCTGCTTTATTTCCAATCGGTTTGGGCTTGGGATAGCACGTAAGCTGAAACATCGATAATTTGTTGTTCCGACAAACGATCTTTGTAAGCGGGCATAATACCTTTGCCGTTGGTTACTAAGTTGGAAATGTTGGCGATGGAATCCATGCCGTATTTTTTTAAGGCTTTTTGTTTCAAGTTTTTGCCGCGCCTGATAATGTTGCTGCCGTTGATGTGACAGCCTGCACAGTTGGCGCTGAAGACTTCGGCTGCGGTGGGATTTGTTGCCGTATCTGCGATCGCCATTTGGGAATTAGTGGCGATTTCTACAAAGGCTAGGGTCAGTATCAATAAAACGGTGGTGAAGATTTTTTTAAAGTTATTTAGGGAAATCATTTATTTACAATCTGCCAAATGCTGCTTGATTTAATGATATCACTCAATACGGATTTTGGGGTTGACTCAGCGATTCATTCTTCCCAATCGAATGTGCGGGAAACTGCTTTTTTCCAAAAGCGATATTTTTGCTCGCGAAGTGCGATCGGCATTTTCGGTTCCCAAGTACAATCTACCGCCCAATTGTCCCGCAATTCGGCTAGCTGACTCCAAAAACCTACCGCCAAACCGGCCGCATAAGCGGCACCGAGTGCAGTAGTTTCTGCTACCACAGGCCGCACCACAGGCACTCCCAAAACATCGCTCTGAAACTGCATCAGCGTGTGATTTCCCACCATTCCTCCGTCTACTTTTAAAGACAAAAGCTGTACTGCTGAATCCTGATTCATAGCGTCCAATATTTCCCGCGTTTGCCACGCTGTTGCTTCCAATACTGCGCGGGCAATGTGTGCCTTAGTCGCGTAGCGAGTTAAACCTGCAATTACTCCCCGGGCGCTGTCTTTCCAATAGGGCGCGTAGAGTCCAGAAAAGGCAGGGACAACGTAAACTCCGCCGCTATCTTCGACTGTATTTGCTAATGTTTCTACTTCCGCAGATGTGTTGATGATGCCCAAATTGTCCCGCAGCCACTGCACTAAAGCTCCGGCGATCGCAATACTGCCTTCCAAAGCATACACAGCGGGCGATTCCCCCATCTTGTAGGCGACTGTTGTCAGCAATCCTTGCTTTGAACGGACGATCGTCTCACCAGTATTCAGCAGCATAAAACAGCCCGTACCGTAAGTATTTTTCGCCTCCCCCGGACTGAAACAAGTTTGCCCGACCAGGGCGGCTTGCTGATCGCCCAAAGCAGCAGCAATTGGAACACCTGCCAGCAATCCTTTTGCAGTTCCAAAAACTTGACTCGAAGGGCGAATTTCTGGCAGCATCTGGCGGGGAATTGCCATTATTTCCAAAGTTTCGGCATCCCAATCGAGGGTTTGCAAATCCATCAGCATCGTGCGGCTGGCGTTGGTAACATCGGTAATGTGCGCGCCGCCAGTCAGGTGCCAAATCAGAAAAGTATCGACATTGCCAAAAATCGCATCCCCTCGATCGGCAGCTTCTCGCAATCCTGAAATATTGTCCAACATCCACTTAATTTTCGGCCCGCTGAAATAAGTTGCCAGCGGCAAACCGCATCGTTCTTGAAATCTCTCTTTGCCCTCAACTTCACCTAATTTTTCGCATATTTTGTGAGTGCGGGTATCTTGCCAAACAATCGCATTGCCGTAAGGTTTGCCAGTGTTTCTGTCCCAAACAATTGCAGTTTCGCGCTGGTTGGTAATACCGAGAGCAGCAATATCTTTCGGGTCGATATTGCCAATTTCGAGGGCATTTTTAATCACGCTTTGGGTGCGCTGCCAAATTTCCTCGGGATTGTGTTCAACCCATCCTGGTTGCGGATAGATTTGCTGGTGTTCTTGTTGGTTGCTGCAAATTATCTGTCCCAGGCGATCGAATACGATAAATCGGGTGCTGGTTGTTCCTTGGTCGATCGCTGCTACGTATTTTTTTGCCAATTGTCTAAAATATTTTTAGTAATGAGGTATTTAACGTATATCATACTATATCTAGAAGTCAAATTAATGTCAAAAACTTTAGCTTACGGAATTCCCCAATTTGAAACTGGCAGATTTGCTGAGGCTCGATCGCACAATTAAGGTTATTGGCTTTGACGACGCTCCGTTTTCTCGGACAAGCGGCAGTCTGGTGTCGATCGCGGGCATAGTCTGCGGGGGAACTCGATTTGAAGGAATGGTGTGGGGACAAGTCCTCCGAGACGGATTAGATGCCACGGATGCTATTTCTGGGCTACTCCTCGGAGGCAAATTTTTGCCGCAATTGCATCTGGTTTTGCTAGACGGAATTGCTTTCGGAGGCTTCAATATTATTGACCTTCCCGAGTTAGCTTCGCGGCTGCAAATTCCTTGCGTTGCTGTCATGCGCCGCCAACCAGATTTAGCTGCTGTTGAAAAAGCCCTCGGCCATTTACCCGACTCGGAATACCGTTTAGAATTGTTGCGTCGCGCTGGTGAAATTCACGCTTTTGAACCTTTCTTTTTTCAAGTTTGCGGCGAAAAACCAGAAGTAATTGCGCTGGTTCTTCAGCGTTTGACAGACACTGGTAAAGTTCCTGAAGCTTTGCGTTTAGCTCATTTGATTGGTGCGGCGGTAATTACTGGAGTTAGCGGCAGTTCTGCTTGAATTATTGTTAAGAACGGGCAAGATGCCCGTTCCACCAAGAGTAAATTTTATTGGGGGTGGATCGGATATCCTGTTAATAACGGGCCAGATGCCCGTTCCACAAAGAGTAAATTTTCTTGTGGGGCGGGCCG
>JAICRN010000149.1 GCA_025937335.1 Microcoleus sp. TY_ISSM_2_bin.22 | reverse complement strand
GCCAATACCAAGGTTGTATTTGTTTCATAATAGATTGCACTATTGTTAACACTTTCAGGACTTACGCAACGAGTCAATTTAGACACTATCTGTAGTAGTAACCTGCCCAGTTAGTACCCTATTCAAATCGATTTAAAGCGTTATCTCAGCCATTACTTACAACTTGCCAAAAATCTCTGCTTGCTTCTTTTTTGAGGCGTATCCAACCCCTAACGGAGTTAATGAGAAATAGAGTTTGGGTACTGTGCAAATCATCTAAGGTAATTAATTCTTCTCTGATTTTTCCCTCCTCTAAAAGTTGAGAACGAAACGTCCCCGGTAATAAACCGCACTTGAGGGGAGGGGTGATTAGACCTGCGGGTGTATCGATCGCGATATTGGCGATCGTCGATTCGGTGATAACTCCATCTTGATTCCACAAAAAGACATCCTGATATTCGGGCTGCGACTCCAAAGCCATTGTATAAGGCAATCGGTAAGTTGTCTTGTGGTAAAGAAATGGGCTTTGAGAATTGATCGGTTTGCGGGCAATTCCCACAGATGCACCGATTTTTAAGATACCGCTATCTAGTGTCTGAGCTTGTAATGTTATGTTTCCCTCACAAGATATTGTTAACCGTATTTTTTGTTTGACTGGCCCGCAAGTCATACTTAATGCTTGTAAAGCTTTGCTTGCTTCTGTTAGCGATAGAGGAAAATTAAAATAATCAGCCGATATCTCTAATCTTTTCAGATGTCTGTCTAGCAAAAAATAGCCGTTTTTGGGTTCCCATAAAAGTGATTCCAGCAATTCAAACTTTGGATGTTGTTGAATCATATTTGTCAATATAATGTAACTTAGGTAAGTTGACAAGTTTTAAACCAGCGAACGTGCCTGTTTGTGTAATTATATAGGAAGTTAACTTAAATTTATGTTGCCTAAATCATTTATATTTCAATAGCACATTGCCATCTGGCTGTTAATATTAGCCTCAGTGCTCACACCCCAGCCCTCAATTACTACGTCAGGCTAGTTACAAGCAACTACCTGCGCACCGATTTAGCCGAGGTTCCCGCCGAACCAATTGCGATTGTTTTCGGTGGGGGAGTTTGGGAATACGGCACTCCCGTCCCAATGTTAGCCGATCGAGTCCAAGCTGCGATCGATCTCTACAAATCCGAGCGAGTTAGCTAACTTTTGATAACGGTAGACAACAGCAGCAAAGACCACAGCGATGTGAAAGCAATGCAGGAATACACAGAAGCACAAGGCATAGCAGCTAACGATCTCACCCTCAATGGAAATGGGAAAGCCTGTACTATAAAAAGCACAGGCGAGGGATAAGGAATTGGATGTTAAAACTTAAAGATTCACGGTACTCTGGCAGCATAACCAATCTTTATTACCAATAACCAATAACCAATAACCCAAAAATTTACTTGCGTTTAGAAAGTCCTGCCATCGACCAAGTTAGACTCACCATCATCAAGCGTCCTAGAGCCTTCAAACCATCTTCACCGTTATTTTCAAATGCTTGAAACTCTGTTTGAGAATTATCATTTTCAGACAATTCTTGAGTAGCTGCTGCTAGTGTTTCCAACCCCGCTCGATCGCAAGAAGATATCTCAAGGCTGACTTGTGAATGCTGATTTTCTTTTTCTATCATTTTATGAGTCACCTCCTTGAGTTATTGCATACATAAGTCATACTACAAATATAAACTGTTTGTTTCCGGGATTTGGCTATCGAAGTTTTCCTACCTGACGATCGCCATCAGCAAGTGACGTGATACCCATCACTTAATTGTTATTTTTACTTACTAGCAATATTTTGATGAATCTGCTACAGTTAAGGCCTAACAATCAATTTCACGCTCAGTGACCTTGAGTTGAAAGTAAGCATCGGAAAACTCAGAATAAACTCAGAAAATTAAGGTGTAGATTTGATGGGAATTTATCTCGATACTGCAATAGTAGCAGAAGCAAAAGAGGCGAGCAAGTTCGGCTGGCTTTCGGGTATTACTACTAATCCAACCCTTCTGGCCAAAAGCGATTTATCTCCAGATGTCACGCTCAAACAACTGGCGAAACTTATTCCTGGGGAAGTATATTATCAGCTAACTGCATCTGATTTTGATGGCATGGTAGCAGAAGGAAAAGCGGCTTTTGAATTAATTGGACAGCAAACAGTGTTGAAAGTTCCGGCAACGGCGGCTGGTTTTCAAGCAGTAGCGCATTTGTCACGGGAAATTCCTTGCGCGGTGACGGCTATATACAGCGCCGCGCAGGCTGCGGTCTCGGCGGAAGCTGGGGCAAAATATGCGATCGCCTACGTGAATCGCGCCACCCGACTCCTAGGAGACGGTTTTGCCTTAGTGCAAGATATGGCAAATGTGTTGCACAAAACTAATACTGAAATTTTGGCAGCTAGCATTAAATCGCCGGAAGAAGCGGTGAAGACTTTATTAGCTGGCGCCCATCATTTGACATTGCCTTTTGACGTGTTGCAAGCGATGGCTGTTCACGAGTTGTCTCAGCAAACTATGGAGGAATTTGCCAAAAACGGGCGGGGGATTTTGGGATAATACCAAATTTATTTGCATAACGTCTTGATTGTGTGAAAATTGAAAATTGCGAATTGGTAATGGTAATTGGTATGGGTTTTGAATAACTCATATCAAATAGGGTAACATCCGAATGATACCGAGCTTGCGGGCGTCCCGATCTTGATGAGAACTCGCTAGCAGGACGCTAGATTGCAGGGTATAATTCCGAGTCAGCGTATTTGATAGGACTAATGAGTGATGACTGCTGACTAAGGACTATTGATACCTGTCAAAAAAAAGAACGCCAGTGTAAGCCCGTGCTTCAAACCCATACAAAATAAGCCATTACCACTTCTAAAATCTAAAATCTAAAATCTAAAATAGCAGGACTATGGCATTCGCCAAATCTTAATAGTACGATCGGGACTGCCGCTCATAAAAGTCTTGCTATCTCTGGAAATAGCAACAGAACTCACAAACTGAGTGTGACCAGAAAGAGTGCTTCTTTCTTTTCCCGTCTTCAAATCCCAAACTATAATATCTCCGCCCCCGCCGATCAAAGTGCGGCTGTCCGGGCTAAAGGCGATCGTTCTCACCCGACCCGAATGCCCTTTAAAAGTGCGGGTGCGCTTCCCGTCTTGCACGTTCGACAAACTGATCGTATTGTCGCTGCTAGCACTCGCCACAATTCGCCCGTTCGGGCTAAAAGCTACAGCATTAACCGCGCCGCCGTGACCTGTGATAATTCTTCTGACTTGTCCGGTGTCGAGATTCCACAAACGCACAGTTTTGTCATCGCTGCCGCTAGCGAGAGTTTTACCGTCCCGGCTCAAAGCGATGGCGTTTACTGCTCCGGCGTGACCGCTCAAAGTCCTCAACCTGCTACCGGTTCTGACATTCCACAAGCGAATAGTTTTGTCATCGCTGCCGCTAGCGAGAGTTTTACCGTCCCTGCTAAAAGCGATGGCGTTGACGGCGGCTTTGTGAGCGGCAATCGTCCGCATCCGCCGCCCCGTCTTCAAATCCCAGAGAATCACTTTATTGTCGCCGCCGCCGCTGGCCAAAATCGAGCCGTCCGGGCTCACCGCCAGCGTGTTGACCGATTGTTGAGAATGCACCGAATTGGGAGGCCGCACCAGGCTTCCCGTCCTCAGATTCCAAATTCTAATCGTCCCAACGCTGGCGCTCACCAAAGTTTTACCGTCAGGCGACAGGGCGATCGCATTTACACTCTCTTTATTATCCAAACTTCTTTGCAAAAACTGACTGCTAGGTAAACTAGAAAGCAGCCACACGGGGTTTGCTGGAAACACCCCATAACGCAGCGAACCGTAAATTTGAGACCCGCCAATACCCAGCATCAAAACCGCAGTGCCCGCCAGCAACTTCTTTTTCCAATCAACAACCTCTTTCCCGGTCTTGTTCAATCTCGAATTGAGAGGTCTGAGGCGGTTCATGGAACTCTGCTTCGTCGCCCCAGCCCCCCCGGAAGTTGCGCGAATTTTAGTTTGCCCCGTCGTCGGCAACTGAGTCGGCAACTGAGTTTCTGCACCGTCGAGATTAATTTCCTCCAAGCACTGCAAAACCATCTGCGGACTTTGAGGTCGATTTCCCGGAAAAGGTGCCATCAGGTAATCGATCACATTAGCCAACGGGTCGGAAACCTGAGGAGCTCCTTTGCGCCACATTAATCTTCCCGTGCGCGGGTTCTCTGGAAACGCAGTCGGCGGCTTCCCAGTCAGCAAATAAACAAAAGTGCGGCCCAGAGCAAAAAAATCTGACTGCGGAACAGCCTTACCATTAGTTTGTTCCGGCGGCGTGTAGCCGGGGGAAACAATACCAGTCACATTTTGCCCTTGGCCCACCTTCGCGAAATAAGTCCCCGACACTTCCCTAGCAGTCCCGAAGTCTATCAGCACTAACTGCCCGTTCGGCTTGCACATAATATTGTGCGGCTTGATATCCCGATGAAAATAGTTGAGTCGGTGAACTTGGTCTAAAATTTCCGACAGTTGTTTGAGCCAGTTCAGAGCTTGTTCTTGACTGATTGGGCGGCCCCGATGTTTGAGCCAGTCTTGCAAATTGGCACCAGCAATTTTCTCCATCACCAGACAGTGAAAAGACTCTGTGGTGTGAGCTGGCGAAAATGTAAAATAACCGTCGCGATCGACTTTTGGAATACCTGGGTGTCTCAGCCTGACCAATACGTCGGCTTCTTGCTTAAAAAGTTCTACAGCTTTGGGATGTTCTTTGAGCAGGACTTTGAGCACTTTTCGGGAGCCGTTGTCGTCCACTTCAAAGGTTCTGCCAAAGCCACCGCCTCCGAGAGGCGCGACTAGCCGATATCTACCTTGCAACAAAAGTTCAGACCCGCAGTGGATACACGCGGATTTGCCAGAGTTGGCTGGATCGGAGGGATTCGGGCATTTGGGATTGAGGCAATAACTCACAGAAGCCACATAACCCTGACTGAGGTTGCTCTATCAAGTTTTACTTTGACACTCTCAGCACTCTTGGTGACTGAGATTCTTGGTTCAGCGAAGTCACTTGCCTTGACAGGATTACTCGAGCCAAAGTAGAGGTGTCTTCTCCTCAAGCGTGAATTCCGGTATGCCCTACCGTACTTGATTAATCCTCTTGAGATAGTTAGGTTTTGATTCAAATAGGAGTTTTCCTAGACCGCAACACGGTTAGGTGTGACTGCGTACTCAAAAAAATAAGAGTACGAGCTTTTATGTTGTCTAGTTATACTCACTTTTCAACTTATGACGATCGTAGCACACCTAGTACAAGACTCATGAGCACTGTTGATTGAAATCTTTCAGTGTAGCTCAAGTCAAGCGGACTAAAGTCTCCCTGGTTTTCCCCATCTCGTCTGTTTCTATAACTTGGGGCGATCGAATCTAACATCGGGTTGAGGCTCAAGGTTCTGTTGTTTGTCCCAGCCGATCGATCGAGGTCAAAAACCCCTCACGACAGCAGATGGTTCACAAAAAAATCAGAACTAATAACTGAGAGCTGCCAGATTTCAATTGTACGATCGCCACGACAACTCTCGAAGCAACAGAGGAAGAGCGGGAGTGTGGGGGACGGGGAGTGTGGGAATCTGGGAGTGTGGCAAAGTTGAAAAAATCTGCCTTCTGCCTTCTTCCCTCAACATCCATCCCTTAAATCGGTTAAATCTCGTAAACTGTTTCGTTGCCGAACTTCCTTCAGCACAAGAAAGCCTGTTAAACAAGTCCCTCAATTATCGGATGGAAGTAGAAAGCCAGCCCCAAAACCGTATAAGCTGCCAACAGCAAAGTACCTTCTAACCAGTTAGAGTTGCCGTCCGAACTGATAGAATTGGCGATCAGCACCGACACCGCAACCGCTACAAGTTCAAACGGGTTGAAGTTCAAGTCCATCGGTTTGCCCAAGACAAAACCTGCCAAAACCAACACCGGGGCAACAAACAAAGCAATCTGCAAACTCGAACCCATTGCCACAGAAACCGATAAATCCATTTTATTTTTCATCGCCACCGTCACCGCCGTCGTGTGTTCGGCCGCGTTGCCAATAATCGGCACTAAAATTACCCCGGTAAAAAGTGATGTCAGCCCCAAACGCGCCGTCGCTTCTTCCAGACTACCCACCAGCAGTTCCGACTCGACAGCTACCATCAGGGTGCAGGCCAACAGCACCCCAACCCACAGCGGCAGATTGACTTTGTGGTCTGGACTATCTGGTGCTAAGTTACTTTCGGCTAATTCTTCAAGCATTTCTATTTCTGCCACCCCTGCATCGTACAGATAACTGTGAGTTTTCATCGAAAACAGCAGCGTCAGCACGTAGACGACAATCAGGACTACAGCAACAGCGCTAGAGAGGTTCTGCATAGTTGCCGGAGGGATGCCAATAGAGGTGGCATTAACTGCAGTCGGCACCAAAATGGCAATCACGGCTAAGTTCATCGCTGAAGCATTCAACCGGGCGACTGTCGGCTGAAATTCTTGTTCTTTGTAGCGCAAGCCTCCCAGCAGCATCGCAAATCCCATCACCAACAGCAGGTTGCTCATAATTGAACCGGTGAGGCTGGCCTTGACAACATCTATTAGTCCAGCGTTGAGGGCGACGATGCCGATAATCAGTTCCGTGGCATTTCCGAAGGTAGCGTTCAGCAAACCCCCCAAATTGGCACCGAGGACGACGGCGATTTCTTCAGTGGCAGTGCCCATCCAGGCCGCTAGAGGGACGATGGCTAAAGCCGAGGTGATAAAGATTGTGGAGGATTCCCAGCCGAGAAAGTGTCCGGCGATGGAAACTGGGATAAATAACAGCAGGCTGGAAATTATTGTATTGGTGTTTAGCATTTAGATTCTCAAAAGCTGCCAACCGTCAATCATAGCCTGCCACAAAGTTTAATAAACGGGGAGGGTTGGGGATTTGGGTGTTCGCTTAAAGTTGGGGTGGGCGATCGGGCGATCGCTGCATTGCCGCATTCACGGATGTGACAAACTAAGAGAGCGATTTGTTTAGCCGATCGGTTCAATGGATTTTTGTATTCGATTAGCTTCCTTAGAAGACATTCCTAAGCTGACAACTTTAATTCCTGATTCTGCTAGAGCTTTGCAAGCAGGCTACTATACTTCAGAGCAGATTGAAGGCGCACTGGGCACAGTTTTTGGGGTTGACAGTCAACTGATTCAAGACCAAACATACTTTGTTGCTCAGAACAATCACCAAACAATTGTCGGTTGCGGTGGTTGGAGTAAGCGTAAAACGCTTTATGGAGGTGATTCAGGCAAAAATAATCCAGAAGATAGCCTCCTCAACCCAGACAGCGACTCGGCAAAGATTCGTGCATTCTTTGTTGATCCAGCATGGGCACGTCGAGGAATTGGAAGTCAGATTATGCGAGTATGCGAACTGGCTGCTGAGCGTGCTGGATTTAAGCAAGTTGAGATGATTGTGACGCTGGCGGGAGAGCCATTTTACACAAAATTTGACTATCAGGTGATTGAGCGGTTTGAAATTTCTCTCCCAAACAGTCAGTTCCTCGCCGTTGTCCGTATGTTTAAGAGCTTGGGGTGCAGCCCGTAAAATATGAGGCATAATAAAATCAGTTTGGGTTAAATTTGATGGTAAATCAATGAGATGACAAAAAAAGCAAATAATTATCAGCCATGTCAATAAAAGTAGAAGTCGTCCCGCACGATCCCAATTGGTGCAGCGCCTTTGAAACTGAGTCGAAACTGATTGCACTTGCACTTAGGGACAATGTAGTTGCTATACATCACATTGGTAGCACAGCGATTCCACAAATTTATGCAAAGCCGATCGTCGATATGTTAGTTGAGGTTAAAGATATTCTTAAAATCGATACACATAGTTCAGAAATAGAGGCATTAGGTTATCAAGCAATGGGTGAGTTTGGGATACCCGGTCGTCGTTTTTTTCGCAAGGGTAATGAAGCAGGGATTAGAACACACCACCTTCACGGGTTTGAAGTGAACTCACCGCAGATAGAGCGCCACTTAGCGTTTCGAGATTATATGATTACCCATTCTGAAGCCGCGCAGGAATACAGCGAACTAAAGAGAAAACTTGCCAAAAAATACCCTGATAATATTCAGGGGTACATGGACGGAAAAGATGGGTTCATTAAAGCAATGGATCTGAAAGCTGCAAAGTGGCGATCGTCTCATTAAATTTATGAGATTGGAAGTGGCAATTCTTGACGTTAAGCCTAATAGGACTGGAGCAACATAACATATGAGTGATATCGGTCTCACACACATCGCACTGCCGGTTTCTGATGTCGGTCGCACTATCGAATTCTACTCCAAGTATGCTGGAATGCAGGTCGTTCACCGCCGCATCGATGCCAAAGCAGGTGTTGCTGTGGTCTGGCTTTCTGACCGCACTCGCCCTTTTGTAATTGTGCTAATTCAAACACACTCCGTACATCCCGTTCTGTCTCCCTTTGCACACCTGGGAGTAGGCTGCAAAAGCCGCGAATATATGGACGAACTCTGCGACAAAGCACGTCAAGAAGGCGTGCTGCTTGAGGAACCAAAAGATGCTGGATATCCGATCGGCTACTGGGCTTTTTTGCGAGACCCGGACGGTCACACGCTGGAACTATCCTACGGGCAAGAAATCGGATTTACAGTGGAGGATGCTACTTAAAGTTATAATAAACAAATCGCCCTCCAAACCCGATCGTTTCTCATCTGGAAATAGACTGGAGAATCAAATGACCGCAGCAATCATCGCACCACCCAGAAAAGAATCACCACTTCTGTTTGAAGGACTCACTTGGAGAGAGTTCAAAGCAGTTGAGCAATTGTTAGACCGTCCCGGATATCGACTTTCTTTCCTGGATGGAATTCTGGAGATACGACGAATGCCTGGAGAACCACACGAAACCGTTAAGAAGAGAATTGCCGCATTGGTGGAACTGTACCTGCTGATGGCGGGGTTTGACTTTACTCCCACTGGCTCAATGACTCTGGAAAGTGAAACGGGAAAAGTCAAGCGAGAGGCGGATGAATCTTATAAACTTGCTCCTGGTCGCAGGCTACCCGATTTGGCGATCGAGATCGTGTTTTCCAGTGGTGGCATCAACCAACTGGAGGCATACAAGCGGCTGAAGATAAAGGAAGTGTGGTTCTGGGAAGATGGATTGTTAGAGGTTTATCACCTCCGGGGAGAGGGCAATACACTTTATTATGAAAAGGTTTCCAGTAGTGAGGAGGTGAAAGGGATCGATTTGGATTTGTTGTTGCGCTGCATCAATATGGTGAATCATGTTGATGCAGTTAAGACTTTTCAACAGGCACTCCAGAAATAGCTGGGAATAGGGGATTGCGCCTCCTTTTACCCTCTTTGTTGACCTCTAAATATCGGCAAAAAGCAATGGGGAATGGCAATGATGCAAGTTGTAATTGTGGGCTCGGGGCCGACTGGTGCGGCACTTGCCTTACTGCTGGTGAAACGAGGTATTGCTGTTACCTTGGTTGAGGCTGCAAAAGATTCCTACCGAGTGTTTCGCGGTGAAGGGTTAATGCCTAGCGGATTGGATGCGATCGCCCAAATGGGTTTATCCACAATGCTCGAAGGTGTTCCACACCGACAAATTGATGCCTGGGAGTTCGTTGTGGGCGATCGGCAGTTATTTCGAGTTGATGAGCCAATGGGGTCAAATCGACATTGTACGCTGGTATCGCAACCGCCTTTGCTAGAAACACTAATTTC
>JAICRN010000554.1 GCA_025937335.1 Microcoleus sp. TY_ISSM_2_bin.22 | reverse complement strand
ATCGCGCTGCGGGACGCCCCGAGGCCTAATTTACCCACCTTTGACCCTTACCGCACTCATTACGGCCCGATCTCGAATGCGATGAGTTGGGCTGCGGCGATCGTGTTTCTGAGTGCGATCGTGCTTCCCGCTGTTTTAGGCTATGCTTTGGTGTCTACTACTCTAACCAGAAGTCGCTCTAATTGGCCTCCGGCACCTGTTCAATCTTTGCCCTCTCCGGGAGGGCGGGGAACTAATAATTGAAAGCAGGAAAATTGGTAATGGGTAATTGGTAATTAATAATTGGTAAATTGACGGCTGCCGAAGCCTGTTTTATAGCAAGTCTAAATCATTTGTGAACCAGATTTTTTTTAAACGAACCGCGAAGGCGCGAAGGAACAGAAGAGAAGATTGTGTGTTCGCTTGAGGGATTTAGGCTTGCTATATACAGCGTATTCCAGGTTTGTGAATTGTAGGGACACGGCGCCGTGCCCTGTCCCTACGGGAAGCTAACGATAGGCGGGTGTACTTCATAAATGTGGAATCTGCTGTAAGTTAATTTGATTTTAAGTTTGGGGGGGTATTGCTGAGGGAGCCGATAGCGATCTCAACTCATAATTTGTATCGCCTTGAAATTGAGAAACGCGGACGAAATAAGTCCCCGCAGGTAAAGGCCCATTGCTGACAATTGTTTCTGAAGACGTGCCTAAATTGTTAGAAGAAGCAATAATATCCTCTAATCCAACTGCGCCGTTGCCGTTCAGATCCTGAATTAATTCTACATCAACATCTGCACTCAAAGCGTCCACAGTTACACTGAAAAGGCTGGGAGTATTGAGGATGAAACTGTAAATATCGGTGGGTTCAGCAGTGCCTACAAAATCGCTCGCAGTTTGAATTTCTCCCAGAATGCCCAGGCTTTTTGCTGCGTTCAAATTGTCGGCGGGATCGGGGAGAGTGCTCAACAGTCCTTCTTGTTGACCGAATTGAATGTAGTGGTCGATCGCGCTTTTAACTGCACCGCTTTTGACTGCTGCTGCTACCAGCGGATACTTTTCTAGATAAAAGCTGGGATCGAAGAAAACGCTGGCTTTGCGGTTTTCTAATTGACCTGCTTTGAAGTAGTGTTCAAAAGGGGTAAATTGATTTGTTTGGACTGCTGTCTGAACGTCTGGGTTGCTTGCTAGATAGAAACCAACATCGAAGAAAGGGTTGGGGCTGCGAACTTCAAATTGACCGAATCTAATAAAGTGATCTGCTGCTGAAAAGCCGTTGAGTTTGGCTGATACCGCTACATCTGTATTGGTGTCTAAATAATAGCTGGCGTCGAACAGGGCATTCGGGTCGCGATTTTCAAATTTGCCAATTTTTCGGTAGTGATCGAAGGGACTCGATACCGTGCCTCTGGCAACTGCTACGGCGACATCTGGGTTGTTTTCGAGATAAAATTTGCTGTCGAACAGTGTTCTGAGGGTTAGCATTATTAAAAAAATCTCTCTGGACTTTAGTCTGGAAATTGCACGATCGAGAATCCAGTTTACATCAAAGTTTTGTTTTGTGAGGGTGTCTTAATTATGGCTAAATCAGGACTGATGGCAATGCTGCGCCGCGCTGCGAGTATTGCCCAGAAATCAAGGGAAACGGGCATTCCGGCTGATGAACTGCTGGGGATGCTGAGCGATGGCATTCCCAATTCTCCCATATCTCGGCGTAGCTTGCTGCACGGGGGCTTAGCTGCTGCGGGGGCTGTCGCTGCTGCGACTTTTACCAGGGAGGGAGGGGGAGCTTTTGCTCAACAGGGCGGGCGATCCCCGATTTTGGTTGTGGGTGCGGGGATTGCGGGTTTGACGGCGGCTTATCGCTTGCGCCAAGCGGGCGTGCGCGCCGATATAATCGAGGCAACTAACCGCGTGGGGGGGCGGATACGCACGGCTTTTAAGGTGGCTGGAACGCTAATTCCGGCGGAATTGGGGGGAGAATTTATTGACAGCGGTCATACTAATTTAATCTCGCTGGCGACGGAATTGGGTTTGCGGGCGATCGACTTAGTTGACGTGCAGCGGGGATTGGTTAAGGATACTTTTTTCTTGGAAGGGCGACGATTTTCTCTCGAGCAATTAACCGCAGATTTTGCGCCGCTAGCGAGTAAAATTAGGGCTGATTTGCAGGCTATTGGAGATAATATTAGCTATCAAGATTTTACGGAAGCAGCGGAAAGATTGGACAATCTTTCGATCGCTGAATATGTAGACCAAGCTGATACTAGCACGATTGTCCGGCAGTTACTCCGCATTGCTTACACGGTGGAATACGGTCGAGATCCCGAAGAACAGTCGGCGTTAAATCTGCTGTTTTTAATCGGTTCTGAATCTGGCAGTTTTGGATTGTACGGTAACAGCGACAAGCGCTATCAAATAGACGGGGGCAACAGTCAAATTATCAACAGTTTGGCGGGTCAATTGTCTGGTTCGATCGAAGCGGGGACGGTTTTGGAAGCGATTACTCTTTTGCCGGATGGCCGCTATCGGGTAAATTTGCGATCGGGACAAAGCGCATTCGAGCGCACTTACGAGCGAGTTTTGTTAACTTTGCCGTTCAGCACTCTGCGAGACGTTAAAATTAACGTACCTTTGCCGCAACCAAAGCGCAGGGCGATCGAGCAGTTGGGTTACGCTACTAATTCTAAGTTAGTTACCGGCTACCGCAGCCGGATTTGGCGGGAACTTTATCGATCGACTGCTTCTGTTTATACCGATTTAGGATTCCAAAATAGCTGGGAATCTACGCCTTTTGCCCCTACTCCTAACGGTTTGATAACTAATTTTACAGGAGGAAAGCAGGGTTTGTCGATCGGTGCCGGAACTCCTGAAGACCAAGCACAAAGATTTTTGGGACAATTTGAAAGAGTTTTTCCCGGAGTGAGAAATTTGCGATCGGGCAAAGCTGTGCGAGCTTATTGGCCGGGAGAACGCTTTTCTAAAGGTTCTTATGCCTGCTATTTAGTCGGACAGTGGACGCAAATGTACGGCGTTGAAGGCGAACGAGTTGGGAACTTATATTTTGCCGGGGAACACACTTCGCTGGAAAATCAAGGTTATATGGAAGGCGGTTGCGAAACGGGACAAAGGGCGGCTGTTGAAATTTTGCAAGATTTGGGTTTAATAGCTGCTGCTGATGCTGTGAATGCTCGAACTGCTAGCAGTTTGAACAGTCGCCGTCCGAGCCGGAAAATTCCCGGAGCGCGGAATCTTGGGAATAGGAAGCCGAGTATTAGATAATATGGAGTAATTGCGGACACGGCAATGCCGTGTCCCTACAGATATGGCGTACAACTTATCAAATAATCTCGTCCGGGTTAATTCCCCGATCGCGCAAATATTCAGCCAGTCGTTCGGCCCGTTCACGTTCGCGATCGGCCCGTTCACGTTCTGCTGCTAACTCTTCTACACCCCATAAAAGCAGATTTCCTGCTTCATCCCACCAGCGCAACCAATAGCCTGAACGCTGTTCTTTCTCCCCTCGCCACGTTCCTAAATACAAACCAATATCTGCCATCCAGTGGCGACCTTCCGCGTCGGGAAATTCTAATTCGTACTTGCCATTTTGCAAGCGATATACTTCCAGCAAGCCAGTTTCTGGGTCAAAAATGATGTAAGTTGGAACTTGCAGAATTTGTTCGTAAAAAAACCACTTTCCGGGAGGAAAAGTACGTTTGACAGAATATTCCCCGCCGTCTGTTTCCGACAAAAATTCCATGACAATGGTCGGGATTTCTCCTTCCAAGTTTGGGGTATAACTTTTGCGGTCTCTTCTCGATTCGGCGGGCAGTACCGACGGTACATAAACCCAATCTGGTGCTTTGATTACTAACTCGCCGTTGACAGTAGCGCAAATGCCAAAGTTGCTGGCTATCAGCATTAGTGGTCCGATCAATCCTCTCAGTTCTAAGATTTCTCGCAGTGCTCCAGCAATTAGCGGTTGACCTGTATTCTCCACTGGTTTTTCTTCTAATTGGAAGTCGTCTGGCAACTTCTCCCAAGTTACGATCAGTTTTAACGTTTTTTGTCCTGGGTTATCTTGAGTAACGACCATGACTTTACTTTACTTTCTAAAATTTGATGTTTTATCATAACACAATGCAGCGCGATCGCGGTGCACCATATAGATATACCAGCATAATTTTTAGCTGAATTATATTGT
>JAICRN010000064.1 GCA_025937335.1 Microcoleus sp. TY_ISSM_2_bin.22 | reverse complement strand
GATGTCGCGGTGAATCACTCCCAAAGAGTGAATGTATTCGAGCACGGGCAAAATCTGCAGCAGCAGTTGATTGATTTCTGCTTCTATAAACCGCAAACCCTGACGCTTGCGGGCGTCGAGCAAAAAGCGGTAAGTTTGACCGGGAACGTAGTCTTGGACGAGAAATAGGTAGCCTCGATCGCTGATACTGACGCGGAAGAGTTCGCGGAAGCGCGGGATTTGATTGTGTTGCAGCTTGTAGAGAACTCCTGCTTCGCGCTCGAACAGTTCCTCGGATTTTTGTAAAGCGTAACTTCCGTGTACTTGGGGCGCAAATTCTTTTAAAACGCAGGGTTCGTTAAATCGGTGGGCATCTTCAGCGAGGTAGGTACGTCCGAAGCCTCCGTGTCCCAATTCGCGGACGATGCGGTAGTGATTGTTGAGAGTTATGCCGGGGTAGATGGGATTGTTCATTGGAACTTGCTGCGTCGGATTTTCACGCTTGACTGAGAATGAGGGTTTTGGGCGATCGCTGAATTCATATTGACATAGTGTGTCAGTGTTTATTAGTCGATCGAGAGCTTTGTCATCACCTGCGGTTATTGTTAAAAAAGGGGTTTCGTGCTATAGAAGTCGATCGGCTGCGCCATCTTTTCGATTCGATCGGCCTCAAAATGTGTTCAAATTTTTAGTGTCCGACCCAAGGTGCCATCCGGTCGTTAGCGCTACTAATTGAATCTCGATCGAGGTGCAAAATAAGCATTTTAAGGAGCAAATTATGCAGCCAGAACAGCGTCAGCGAGCAATTGGGGCGTTTGAAGAGTTTTTGAGAGCGCCGCTTGAGGAACGATTGCAACAGCAGCAGAGTCGAGTTGCCGAAGCCGGGGCGATTCCCTACGGGATAGCTGCGCTTCACGCGCTTTTTCAAAAAGTCGCTGCCCCAGTACCAGCTTACCAGACTTTCCTAGCTGCACTCAACATCAATCCCGCCTCAATTCAAACCTTTCAAGACTTCCAAAAATTGCCGCTAATTACCAAAGAGAATTATTTACGCTGTCACCCGCTGCCTCAGTTGTGCTACCAGGGCAAATTAGAAACTTGCGATTTCATTGCTGTTTCATCGGGTTCGACAGGAAACCCGACATTTTGGCCGCGTTTTATCAGCGACGAGTTGCAAATAGCTGCTCGTTTTGAACAAATATTTCACGACAGTTTTTACGCCGACAATCGCTCAACTTTAGCTGTCATTTGCTTTGCGTTGGGAACTTGGGTTGGGGGAATGTACACGGCGAATTGCTGCCGCTATCTAGCGAGTAAGGGTTATCCTGTTACAGTTGTGACGCCGGGGAATAATAAGGCTGAAATATTCAGAGTTGTGCAGGAACTTGGGGAGCATTTTGAGCAAGTAGTATTGTTGGGATATCCGCCGTTTATCAAGGATGTGATTGATAGCGGAATTGCTGGGGGTGTGGAGTGGCAAAAATATCGAATTAAGATGGTGTTTGCGGGGGAAGTATTTAGCGAAGAATGGCGGAGTTTGGTGAGCGATCGCACTAATTCTGACAATCTATATTACAACTCTGCGAGCCTTTACGGTACTGCCGATGCGGGCGTTTTGGGCAACGAGACACCGCTGAGTATTTGCATCCGCCGCTTTTTAGCAAACAATCCCGAAGCTTCCCGCAATTTATTCGGGGAATCGCGGTTGCCAACGCTGGTGCAGTACGATCCGAAAAGCCGCTTTTTTGAAGTGAATAATGACGGCACGCTGTTATTTTCTGGCGACAACGGCATCCCGCTAATACGCTATCACATCTCGGATAATGGCGGTTTAATTTCTTACGAAGCAATGCTCAATTTTTTGGCAGAATGGGGATTTAACCCTGTGGCACATTTGCAGCAAGCAGCAGGTATGAAAGTTTCTGAGTTCCCCAGAGGAATTCGCTGCTTGCCCTTTGTCTATGTATTTGGGCGATCGCACTTTACCGTTTCCTACTTCGGTGCTAACATTTACCCAGAAAATGTCACCGTAGGTTTAGAAGTTCCCACCATTCGGGAATGGGTGACGGGAAAATTTGTACTGCAAGTTAAGGAAGATGCCGATCAAAATCGGTTTTTATCGGTGGTTGTGGAATTAGCAGCGGGGGTGGAAGGCGACGAGGAGATGAAGCAGGCGATCGCATCTTCAATTCTCGCGCAATTGCGGCGGCTAAACAGCGAATTTGCTAATTACGTTCCGCCAGAATATCAGTTACCTGTGGTGACATTAACTGCGACGGGCGATGCGGAGTATTTTCCGACTGGGGTGAAGCACAGATACACGCGGCAGTAAACCGTGTTTTTGTGAGTAGGAGTTGCACTAAATTGTATCGGGGTCAATATTTAATTCTCGCAGTTTCGCGGCCAGGCGATCGGCTCGTTGAGCTTCTTGTCCGGCTCGTTGAGCTTCTTCGTCGGCTCGTTGAATCTCCCTTTCTGCAACCTCTTCAGGAGTAGGGACAAGCTCTCCTTCTGCTGTAAAAAAACGCAATTTCCCGCCACAAATTCCGAGACTCAAATCGAGCTGCTGACTCCGCAGATGCCCGAATTCGTTCGGTGCGATTGCTTCATATTCCCCGTCAACTAAATGAAACCCAGCTAATTCTAAAGTTTCTGGGTCAAACCAAAAGTAGTCGTGAGTGCGAAAAGTATCTTGATAGAGTTGTTTCTTAAAGTTTTTGTCTATATCTGCTGTTTTGGGCGACAGGATTTCTACGATAATATTGGGGTACTTTCCCTCTTCATCCCAAACTACCCAGCTTTTCCGAGTTTTGCGTTCAGTTCCGAGTACCACAAAAAAGTCTGGACCTCGGAAGTCTTTCGATTTGAGTTGCTTGGGACTGTAATAAATGGTGAGGTTTCCAGCAGCATAGAAATCATTTCTATCTCGCCACAGCCATTCTAGACAGTTGAGGAGTAGGATTATTTGTCGGAGATGCAGTTCTGTTTCCACGGGAGGTTCGTCACTGTATAAATCGCCGGGAGGAAAGATAAAGTTTTCCGGTATCTCTTGTTCTGATATCTCTTGGGTAGTAGCTAATTCTGCGGTTGCGGACATGGCTGCTGGGTGAGGAGTAAGAGGTTGTGTGTCTATTTTAGCAAGCTTTTCATATCTCTGGTGAACACTATTCTGAAAGCCCGATCGCGCTTTTTGCCGAAACACGCAATCGAACACCGAACAATTAGTTTTTAACTATTAGCAATTATCGTTTTATTGACCGTCAGTTTGTCTGAGAGCTGCCAGAATTTCCGGTCGTTTCATGCGCGCGTAGCCCCGCAATTTCCTGTCTTTGCCGATCGCCTTCAACCGTCTCAGCGAAAGACTTTCGTAGTCTTCCTCTGGGGCCGGAAACGGCAACTCCAACTGCAACTGCGGTAGCTGAGGTTTCTGCTGTGCTTTCGACTGCTTCTTGGGCTGCGTTTTTGACGGCGTTTTAGGTTGTGCCTCGGGCTGTATTTCTGAGTGCGTCGCTGCGCCTCCGAGTTGGTGGCGGAGCGTTTCAATTTGATTTTTTAGGTCTTTTTCTACGTCTTCAATAGCGTCGGAAACAAACAGATTAATTGTTTGGACTGTGCGTTCTAGTTTTCTTGACAGCAATTTTTCCAGTTCATCCAACTGTCTCAAAGCGGCTTCAAGATTTACCTCAGAAATAACAGCAGATGTCGGCGGACGGTTGCTGCTCGATTGTTCAATTTTTTTAGCCATTTTATCTACCTTTTCATGAAATGCTTTTTCCACTTGTTCGAGCAAATGCTTAATCTGTTCTATTTGGTTGCGCTCAAAGTTCTGATCGGTTAGAGCTTTTACGTGCTTTTTTAGCAGGTCTTCATTTTTTTTAACAGATTGTTCTATTTGTTTTGTTAGACTATCTACCTTTTTTTGAAATGATAGCTCGAATTGTTGCAGTAGAGTCTCAATTTGTGCAGTTTTATGAGTCGGTTGCGGAGCTAAATGTTCCATTTCTGCTTGAGCAACAGCTACCTCCTCGTCGGTCATTTCAAATATCCACGCCCACATTTGCTCGATGCCGAGTTCTTTAGCAACAATACACCAATCTGAGCCGCAGACAACTTCATATTCTTCTTCGTTGCTGTAAGCTTCAGTGCGGCGGACAATTAAAGGAATCAAGTTGCTGCCTTGCTCGATCAGAGTTCTCCTGAGAGCTTCGCGGCGTTCGCGAGGAATTTCGCCCCGATGAGGCTCTGGTACTGCTATTTGGGAAGTGTAAATCTGACTGTGACTAATTGGCTTAATCCGCAAATATTCAACTATTCGGTTTTGATCGGACGATCGCTCCATCTTGTTACAAGTCCCCTTTTGTCATTAAAATTTGCTGTGTAGGTATTTATGTATATTGGCACTTTACAGCCTCAGTTTTAAGTGATGCAGGACTAACCCAAGAACTCCAATTGTCGGGTGAGCCACAAGCACTTTACCCAAACTGCGATCGAACTCGGTTATCTGGCGGAGATATCGCGTTGCTGCTGTACCTGTGCGGCTGGCTGTGCGGTGACAGCCCGGGCGATGGCGTCCCGCCCCGCAAGCTACGGCAAAAGTTACTGCAATTCCTAAAAAAAGCGACTGTGAAGAGTTTAACTGCCTGCTGGACACCAATGATCCACTGCTTTACTCATCTTTACTTATTTTGGCCTCAGGGCGATCGGGCTGGCGTTGCGAGCGGCCCGAGGAGTTGCCAGTTATGAGTATTTTTGCCACTTGTCAATTATTTTAATCATTGTTTTGTCGGTTAACCCTTTAATACGTTCCACCACATTTGCAAATGAGACAAACGGCCGCGCATCTCGCTCTTTGAGTATTATTTGGATTATTGGAAGCTTCAAGCCAGCATCTTTCAAATTAGCCGACAGTTGATTTTTATCTAAAGTATTGAGTGCTTCCAACAGCGACATTGATTCGGAAGCTAAGTTTTCAACTTCGGGTCTCCTCTCTACCACCGCTTGTTTTTCGGGTGGCGACTCTGATTTCAACTCATTAATTCTGTTTGCTAACCCAGCTTCAACTAACAGAGGTACTTGTTGTAAGAGTCGGTTTTCAAGTTCTTGTATACTCTGAGCTAAAACTTGTTGTTCGCGGGCGTACTCGGCTTTTAGTTCATTAATTTGATTGGCAAACTGGGCTTCAATATTTGTTAGTCGCTGTTCTAAACTAGATGAATCTTGGGGAGTTTCATTTTCACATAAATTAGGGACTTCGACCAAAGAAACCGGGTTTGTTATTGAATCTGCGGGCTGCGACGAAGTATTTTCGTACAAAAAACCGGTTTCTGGGTTCTCAACTAAATTCTCAGTGATTGCGGTTTTTCTGAGAATTTCAAGTTGCTCCAGTAGAATTTTTTCATTTTCTTCTTCCAGGATGAATGCTCCGATTGTCTCGCCTTTGAGAGGTTCTATTTCCTTTGCTCTCGCCGCCGCATAGTATTCAAAGTCTCCGTCTACTATCTCGTAAGCATCCATACCGTTGCGGCGGACAATTATCGGATTAATCAATCCTCCTAATTCTAAAATCAGTCTGGCTAATTTCTCCAAATCAGGCTCTGCAAAATTGGAACGGGGAACTGCACAGGTAATTTTTTTAACTGCAACCAGTGACGGAGATAATTTTTTCATTAGTTTTTACCTATTTTTTCCAAAACTTCTAGTGCGAGCATTTCAAATTCTTGGGAAGCGATTGAATCCGGCTTAAAGTCCAGCACTGAAATCGGATCGGCGATTTCCATATTCCCGACTATTTGAATTTGTTCGGCACACTTTGCCAAATCATCTCTTTCGTAAATTACGCTGTCCATGATTTCGATACCATAGCGTTTCGGAATTGCCTCCCTCCGCTTGGGCAAACTATATTGTACAAATTTAGCATTAGTTGAGATTTTGCACGGGAGTACGCCTAAAACTTCTAGAGGTTTCTTGCTAATTTGTTTTTTGAATCCATTAACTTTTTTAATAAATTCCTTGACATTAATCAGTCCTTGATTCGCAAAAGGTTTTAAGTCAGAAGGGATAATTAAATAATCCGCCGCAATTAGGGCAACTCTAGCATAAAAATTCAAAGATGGCGGCGTATCGATCAGTACAATATCGTATTTATCCTGGACTTCTGCTAGTTTCTGAATTAAAATCATTCGGCTGTAATCTAGTTGATTGAGTTCCGTTTCATATTGCATTAAATCAATATGGGAAGGAATCACATCAATTTCGGGATGGCAAAAATTAGACTTACGAGCTACTTCTTCGATCGAGAAAAAGTCTTCTGATTGCAAAACTTGAAGAATATTATTATCTTTCAAATCATCTTGTTCTTCATCCTCAAATTTTACTAAACCAGTCGCAAAGGTTGTATTTGCCTGACTGTCTAAGTCTATGACTAATACTCTGTTACCTTTCTTGCTCAGCGCTGCGGCTAAATTGACTACTGTTGTAGTTTTGCCAACGCCGCCTTTATTGTGGTAAACTGCAATGATTTTCATAGTATTTTGCTTTTTTTGTGTAAGGATTGCGTCTGATTTAACTTGAATATTAACGGGATTATTTTCCGGTGTTTTTTCCCGTTCTGAGATTTGACTTGGCTCAGGTTCTGCTGGGGCGGGATTGTTTTTTTCTAAGGGTACTGTACTAATTAACTCAGGAGTTACCAAATTATTTTGATGTTCTTTAAGTGGAAGATTAGGGAGGATTTTTATATATTTTAAATTATCTCTGCCAATTAAACCTCGAATTTCATCAATTCTAGTTTCCACGTCTTGTCCAGCACACTTAAATACTAGCTGAATTTCTGAGGCGGCTCTTTGGTAGATTCTAATTTCTTTAGCATTGGTAATCAATCCGTAGCGAATGCTTAAACTTGTTAAGTAACGCTTCAGTCTCCTGACGTGGCGGTCTAAATTTTCCTTGGGATGTTTCGCCTCAATTATCACACTCATCGGCGAGTCTGCATCGAGAACTAGGGGAATAACTTGGGTGCCAAATGAGAGGAAGTCTAGACGAATATTCCCAAAGGTGACTTCTTGGTGCCAAGTGTCGGGCGTATAGCCTAGTTTGGGTAGTAGATAGCTGACAATGAGTTTGCTTTCTACTTCGCTTTCGTTGCGACAGTTATTGGGATTGAAAGTCATTCGATTTTAGATTTTAGATTTTAGATTTTAGATTGGGAATGACTGATTTAATAATGGTACGGATTGTGCTATTGACAGTAGAGCGCGCATTCGGCACCTTACAAAGGCTACGGATTGTAATATCGAAAAACCCGGTTTGTAAAACACAACCGGGTTTTTCTGGCATTTATCGCGTTTAAAACTTACTTGGTTTTAGCGTTAAATTCCTGCAATGTTTGATAGCCGCCAGCGGGATTGTACAGGTGACAGTTGTCGGCAATCCGCTTCATTAAAGACCAAGAAAATTCTGTTTCGTAGAGATGATCTTGCCAATTTTCCTTTAAGCTGCTGTGGGCGAGGCGCAAATTGTACCAGGGAATAGCAGTTGAAAGGTGGTGGGGAACGTGGACGTTAATGTCGTGGCACAGAAACTCTACCCAGCGGGGATAATCGCAGTGAACTGTTCCCGATAGTTGCGCTTGGGCTTCGTTCCATTCTTCCGGTTCTTTAAAGGAAATATCTGGTGCTGTGTGGTGAACGATCGTAAAAGTGCTCATCCAGAAATGGTAAACCAGCCAGGGCATCAACCAAAATTTGACAAATCCCCAAATGCCTGTTGTTGCAATTAAAATCGGGAATCCGATCGCAGCACCGATTAAAACTACAAAAACAGAAAACCGGACTTGTTCTTGTTTTTGTTGGCCTTTGAAGCGCCACCACATAAAGTGCACTTTTGCCCAGTGGGCGATCGAGCCGATCCACCACATCCGACCGAAAATTAAACTATAAGCTATTTGTAAAGCCTTGGGAGCAGCAGCGTAGTCTTCCGCTGTCATGGGTTGCCAAGCATTATCTTCGCCAATTTTGTTGGTGTGCTTGTGGTGATAATTGTGTCCGTGCCGCCATGCGTGAAACGGATAAATTAACGGCAAAAAGGCGAGATGTCCGACTAAATCGTTTACCCAGCGGCGGTTAGCAAATGACCGATGCCCGCAGTCGTGCCCGATCACAAAAAAACCGGTTAATCCGGTTCCTGTGAAAATCCACATTAGAGGTAGTAGAAACCAAGGAGACACTGCTATGCCCCAGTAACCGACAGCAACTAAAAGAACGTTGACGATTACTTTTGTCCAAGCTTTGCGGCGGTTTTTGACGAATACTTCCCGCGGCAGGGTTTTGAGAATATCTTTGAGGCGCAGGTTGGAGGTGTCACTTGCGGATGTCAAATTTAGTGGTTTTTCGATCGATGCTGTCATAAACTGATTTCGATTCTCCGTATGCCATGAGCATGGCTTAACAAATTAGCCCAATAAAAAAGCGCAGTAAAATGTCAGCTCGTTGCCAGCTTGTGGCAGACGAGTTGAGCAGCAGGCAAGCGCGTTTTAGCAAATGCTAGCGATCGCTATCCGCAGTTAGGAATTTCTGGCACTTTCGGCAAAAAATACTGCGGGTAGCAAAACCTTTGTTTTTATAACACAGGGGCAGCACAGTTAGCATTAGCGACTGTTGTCTGCTAATTGCTGTTGCTGCCAGAAATGGGGTCGAGAGCCGGCAAGCCAGCGATCGAGCGTTGCTGTTTGAGGCTTTGCACTTCCAACAGCAAGGATTCGATTTCTGCTTGCAAGTGCAGGAACTTAACTTGCTGGTCGGCTTGGTAGGGGCACTTCACCGAATCTACTTTGCGGGCAAAAGTGGTCGATAGGGTAGAAGAACTAGCCATTTCGGGATTGCTCGCGGTAACTTGAGGCCGGGAAAGAGTGGATGAATTATTTGACATTAGTAATTGGGTAGACATATCTACACATTCACACCATTAAGTTACTTTAACCTGAACCGATCGTATTAAACATCAAATTAACCGATCGAGCTAAAATTAGTGTAAATTCCTTAGCCATTGCCTAAAACCATTGACATCGTGACCCTGATTCTACCTGCTACTGACTCTGCTGCTAACTCCGCTGCCCGCGCCGCCGAGCCGAAACGCTACGGCTGGCCGGGCTTGATCGAAGCTTATCGCCCCTACCTGCCGGTGACGGAAACCACGCCGGTAGTGACCCTCCAAGAAGGCAATACTCCCCTGATTCCAGCACCTGCGATCGCCTCTCTCATCGGTCGAGACGTGCGCGTCTTGGTGAAATACGACGGCCTCAACCCCACTGGTAGTTTCAAAGACCGGGGGATGACAATGGCGATTTCCAAGGCCAAGGAATCTGATGCCGAGGCAGTAATTTGCGCCAGTACCGGCAATACTTCGGCCGCCGCCGCCGCCTACGCCCGACGCGGGGGGATGCGAGCTTTCGTGTTGATTCCCGAAGGTTACGTGGCTTTGGGCAAGTTGGCGCAAGCTTTGCTTTACGGTGCGGAAGTCATTTCGATTGGGGGAAATTTCGATCGGGCCCTAGAAATTGTCCGCGAAATGGCTGTTAACTACCCCGTGACCTTGGTAAATTCGGTGAATCCTTACCGCTTGGAAGGTCAGAAAACCGGAGCTTTTGAAGTGGTGGACGCTTTAGGCGACGCCCCCGACTGGCTGTGCATTCCCGTCGGAAATGCGGGAAACATCACAGCATACTGGATGGGTTTTTGTCAATACCACCAAGCCAAAAAATGTTCGCGCTTGCCGCAGATGATGGGATTTCAAGCCGCCGGGGCTGCACCTTTAGTAACGGGCCAACCAGTGGCGCACCCAGACACCCTGGCGACGGCGATTCGGATCGGCAACCCCGCTAGCTGGAAACAGGCGATCGCAGCTTCCGAAGCCAGCCGCGGCAGTTTTGCCGCTGTCACCGACGCCGAAATTCTCGACGCTTACCGTTTGTTAGCATCGCAGGAAGGGATTTTCTGCGAACCGGCAAGTGCAGCTTCTGTGGCCGGTTTGCTGAAGGTAAAAGACCAAGTTCCGACTGGGGCGACGGTGGTTTGCGTGCTGACTGGTAACGGTTTGAAAGACCCGGATACGGCAATTAATCACAGCAACAATCTGTTTAAAAGCGGCATTGCTCCGAGTTTGGATGCAGTAGCTGGGGCGATGGGATTTTAGCAGAAGTGAAGAAGGAAGAATGCTCTTCGGCTTCGCTAACTGTAAAAAGAGGGAAGAGAGAAGAAGTTATGCTCAATTCAATTCTCATCTTCTCCTTTTTTTCTTGAGTTATACGATGCGTTGTTGGGTTGCACTTGCGTGTACAGAAGGTGTTTGATTGCGATCGAGCGATCGGACATAATATTACTCTGGCTTTAAAACTTTGGCTGCTGCTTCGTAGCGCTGGATAATAGAAGCGCGATCGCATTCCTCGGTTATTTTTTCCAAACTGCCGCGCTCAATCATAGCGGCATGACGCAAAAGTACGGCGCGGTCTTTATTGTAGCGGGTATAGGGAGCAATTCTAGCGATCGCTTCCAACAACCGAATTGTTACCGCCACGTCTGTATACCCGTACTGTCGAATCTGGTTAAAAGCACTATTAACTAACCCTTCAAAAGTCGCTACTTCAACAATGACACGCAAATTATGTTCGCCGTCGTAGCGGTAGGGCGAGGGAAAATCTCGTTGCGCTATGCGAGACAATCCAGCACTCAATCTGTCAATACACCGAATTGCAGTAAACGGATCGTTGACAGCAGGAGAAATCGCGCGCAATGCAATTTCAACTAATTGATTGATGGGAAACTCTGCATCCTGATACTCGGTCCGTTCCTTGCCGACAATAAACGCATCATTAATCAGTTTAGTAAGTTCCCGATCGACCCGTTTTCCCGGCAAAACCAGCGCTAAATCGCTGCCTTTAATTATAAACTTACCCGGTCGATTTGTCACGCGGACAAGTAGATTGTACTTCCGGGTAATTTTCATTAATTCATCATCATCAATTGCTTGCAGATAACCATCGGCAGTGGCTTTAACTGGGCTTGCTTCTTCTTCAAAATTTGCTGGTATTTCCCCGACTTGCCACGGTTTTTTTGCTGAATTCTGACCGATTTGTTCGGGGAACAGCCTATCTATTGTTTTGTCTAAATCGCCGCTAACTTGAGTAATAACGTGGGCGGCTTGAATGATGGTTGAGGCGTGATGGATAAAGTAAATTAGCACGCCTATACTGGCAATTGCTAGCACCGTAGCGACTGTAACCGAGAGTTGCGGCACAAAAAAACTGTATCCATCTCCTTCACCATGAATAGTCCGCAGTACGAGCAAACAGTAAATAAACGTGGCAATGAAAGTGCCGAGCACGATTTGGTTGCCGGTATCCTGCATAAAATTACGCAGCAATCGGGGGCCGAAATTTGAACTCGCCAACTGCAGCGCCACAATAGTAATGGAAAAAGCTGTAGCGACAACGCTAACCATTGAACCAGCAACCGATGAAAGCAGCGATCGCGCTCCATCTGTTCCACCGGTGTAAATCCACCACCAGTTAGGCGTACCGCCTGTGCGATCGCTTGTTAGGATAGCGAAGGCCAAAATAATTGAACTCGCTGCCATCAAAGTCGGGATAAACCAGTAGCTAGAGTGCAGCGAATCCCAAAGTTTGCTCAATTTGACATTTTTCATGAATTGTGACGCGGTTAAGATTGTCCGTTGTCGTCTTGTTGCGATCGCCCTTGGGACACTTTTCCCACAGATCCGCCAATACTGCGAGGTTTCGGAACTTTACTTTTACCCGCAGGCCATCCTTCGCGCTGCTGGGAGCGATCGCCGTCGGTTTCTTCGGTTTGGTCGTGAAACAAAATTTGTCGCGTGGGATAAGGCAAATCGATGCCGTTTTCCACAAGCTTTTTTTTAATAGCACAAATTACCTTGTCGCGCGATCGCATATCGTCAATTCGGCGCGGCGGAGCAATCCACCACCGAACGCGGATCTTGACGGTACTTTCTGCTAGCTGAACCACCAGCACATCGGGTGCAGGATCTTTCAACACCTCATTTATGCTATACAATGCTTCCAGCATTAACTGCTTGGCGCGGTCAATATCGTCGCCGTAACCAATACTAAAATCGTATTCCGTGCGGCGTTTATCGAAAGCAGTATTCACTGTCACCGAATTCGTAAACAATTCGGCATTTGGAATGACAATCCGGCGACCATCATAGGTTAGGATTGTTGTAGCGCGGGTTTCAATATTTTCTACCGTTCCCTCAAAGTTTTTAAACACAATCTGGTCATCGATTCGGAACGGTTCCGTCAACAGAATTAGGATACCGGCTAAGAAGTTTTGCAAGATATCGCGAAAGGCAAAACCAATCGCCACCCCGCTAATTCCGAGCAGTTGCACCAAATCGCCCGCTTTCAATGTGGGAATTACAATCGAAAGAGCAATAAACAGACCGACTAGAACGATCGTACCCTGCGCCAACCGTCCTAACACCAGCCCCAAATTTCGTGCTTGGTGGTGGTTGCGGGTAAGCCGCCTGACTGCTTTTTTAATTGCCCTGCCAAAAAAGAAAAAAATTGCAAAGACAATTAACGCCAGCACAATATTGGGCAACAGGATAATCAAGCCGTCAATCATGCTCTGAATCTTGGCCCAGACTGCGGATATCTCTGCCTTCATGAACTTTCCTCACACATCAGTCGTTTTCGATATTAGTAACAATTAGTTGGGTTGAACTCTATCTATAGACTGTAGATCGGTACGACGCGAGGCAGATTTTTTGGCAGTTTTCAAAATTTTGAATGCGGATTATAGGTTGGTGTATAGTACAGTTACATCGATTAGTAAAACATCCCTAGATGCGAAATAATCAAGAAGCAGATGAATTAATGCCACCTAATTGCAGGAAAAACAAAAACAAGGAATTGCTGACTAAATCCCACCTGCAAGGGGACTTGCCATGACGATAATTCCTGAATTTTTAGCTCCTAATTCCCAAAGGGCGGTAAATCGAGTAACTGATTTTTAGAAGGTGGAAGTTGGGCGGTATTTTTGCCTGGGGCGGAAGTTTGACGTATTTCCAGAGCTGTTTCGCCAGGATTTGCAGTGCGAGTAGGTACTATTTCTAAAGAATATACTGTCTCGGTTTTTGCAGGGGCAGGATTTTGGGCCTTGGTGAGCAAGTCAACGGCATCTCCGAGGGCGCTAGTTAAATTTTTGCTAGTTTCGGCGTGGCGGGCTTCTTCTTGTTTGAGGGCTTGAGTGAGTTGTTTAACTTGTTCGATCGCCCGATCGCGCTCCTGGAGAACTTCTGCTAACTTAGCTTTAAGTTCGCCTACTGTTTGCAGTTGTTCGACTTCCTGCTGGCGAGCAACCCCAGCATCGTCGCCTTCGGGCATAATGGGGGAAAAATTTTGTAATTGCTCTATTTGTGCTTCCAGAGAAGCAATGGTTTGCTGAGTTAATTTAGCATCATTCCGCCGCTGTTCGGCTTCGGTATTGTAGAGTTGGCGCCACTGAGCTGCACTTTCACCGGCCTCATCGCGATCGCGCGAAACTTCTGTTAACTGCTGTTGCAGCCGCTTGATTTCATCTAACCACTGTCTGACATCCTGAGCCATATTGATTTTAGATTTTAGATTTTAGATTGGGGAATTGGGAATTGGCAATTGCGAGTCGATAATGGCTTAATTAATTAACGACTTGTGTACCTCATCTTTCGCCCCGTTGCCTGTGCGCTATGAACATTTTTTACTGGTTGCGCTACCTGATTTTAGCTTTGTTTAAGGCGCTTTTAAGCTTGCTTCGAGCTCTCAAACGGAAATTTGGTGGTTTTTGGCTGTTTTGTCGGTGTTTGACTTGGGGCACGATCAAGGAAGTCGGCGCGAAGGCAGGAGAACAGCGCTTGCCGGGGCTGTCTGCGGAAATGGCCTACAATTCTATGCTGGCGCTGTTTCCGGGGCTGTTGGCTATCTTAT
>JAICRN010000122.1 GCA_025937335.1 Microcoleus sp. TY_ISSM_2_bin.22 | reverse complement strand
ATGAACAGTGTATATAGCGTTTTCAAATTTTTAGTGGGTTTTCTGCTAGCGATCGTCCTGATGGCAGGTGCTAGCGTGGCCGCTGCACTTTACTTTGCCGCTAAGCTAACTACTGCGCCCGAAAAACCTGTTTTTTCTAACGACAAAACACCAGCTCAGGTTTCAGGCACTGCGCCGAAGTCAACAGCCCAGGCTAGCGCTGTTTCTACATCTAGCGATGCCCCGTCTCCGAAACCCCTGGAACCGGGAGCTTACCGAGCGATGGTGACTCAGCCGATCGGTTTAATTCTCCGGGATACTGGTAGCCGAGACTCGAACCGCATTGGCGGTGTTGGTTACAAAGAAAAAGTTGTGGTTTTGGAAGAGTCGCCCGACAAAGAGTGGCAGCGAATTCGAGTTGAGGATGGCAATCGCGAAGGTTGGGTTAAAGGTGGCAATACTGAAAAAGTTGAGGACGAATAAAAGTTAGACACAAAATATACTCATCTGATTGTGAGGGTAGGGAAACAATCGCAGTCTGCGGTTGTTTACCAAGCTCGAGTTTTTTTCTGTCTCTTGCTTCAAAGGACACAGCACACATTTGTCACAAAAAGTCAAGTTAAATTTATTTACGATATGGGGGATTGCTGTGTGAGACGCACAGATTGTGGGTGCGATCGCCTCTGCAAAATCCTGAATTTGACATAAAAGCGCAGCGGAAAAAAGGTTTCAAGAGCTAAAACTCCACAGAAAAACTCGGAGATACATAATATCAACTTATGTTGTTAATGAAAGTATGTTAAGAAAATTAGCAAAATTTTAAGGTTAGTTGCAAAACGCAGGCTGTTGTCACCTCAGCAAAGGCAAGAGTGGTAGCTTGGATGACAAGATGTAAGTTTTCAGCTCTTCAGCTACCAATAATAAAAAATATGTACGACAAACGTCCCGATCGAGATTTGGCGACTGCTGCTGTTACTGCGGCTTTGGGAGCTGGGGTCGTTACCTCTTTTGCCGTGAGCAGAGGGCAAAACCCGCTAATAGCCATCGGAATTACTGTTTTTGCAGCGGGAGTAGCTGTAATTTGCGATCGGTTCGGCTTGATTTAAGCGAGCGTCGAATTTTTAGTCCTGGACGCACGGGCGGTCAGAAACCGGGTGTTTATTGCGAAAATACTGCATCCCGACCTTGAAAACTGGTAAAAACCCGGTTTCTTTGGTATTTATGCGTCCAGGACTATTTTTAATACCAAGTCAAATTATCACAAAATCCCCGCCTTATTTGCAACTCGCAAGGGTGGGGATTCTTATTGGCTGGTTTTTCGATCGGTGTTACTTTCCCAGACGCACTCGCAACATTAAGAAACCGCGTTTCTTAACACAAAAGCTCTGACTTCAGACTCTTTCCCAGACAACAAATTAAAGTGATGACAGCCTGGGCGCAAGTCTTGTGGTAATTTCAGCGGCAGCCAGATAAAATATTAGCCAGCACTACCCCAGAAATTCTCGTCTTTTGACCTCAAAGGCTAAGATTATGCCTGCAAACTTTTTTCCTAACACTCGCGTCTCTGTAAACCGCGATGCTATCTTAGTTGTTACCTGTAATTATTGTTGAAGGTAAATTTTTTCAAAAACGGGTGCTTCGCGCAAACAGGTAAAACTTAGCCTTAATAAATCCTTAGCAACCCAAAGATCAGCTTGAGTTTGCTCTTACACCCCACCCACAATTTCACAGTAAAAAGTTATGGAATCCCTCGCCTACCTAGAACTGGCTCTTGTTTGCGAAGCACCCGCAGAGTCGAAAATTTTTGATGAGCCCAAGTGGCAAAACGTATCCAGTCAGACTTATCTCCGTTTGCTGTCTCTGGCTTTGATGCTGTCGGTTTTGAGTGCAGCCGGTGCGGCTTTTGCTCAAATAGATCCGGTTTATCCCAGTGTGCGAGCGGTTCAAGACAGGTTGCGGGAGCTCGGCTATTTTCCCAGATATTCCACCGGTCAACTCGGCCCGGTTACTAAACAAGCTCTGACTAACTTTCAGCGAGACTATCAACTGTCACTGACTGGCAGGCCCGATCGAGCTACTGTGATCGCACTCAACAGTTTTGCCGGGGATGACGATCGACCTTTTAAAACTATTTATACCAATTATCGGGAACTGGGTTTTGGAGACACGGGTGCAGATGTTTCGGCTCTCCAGCGCAGGTTGAAGCAGCTAGGCTACTTCAGCGCGCATCCCACAGGGAGTTTTCGCGAACTTACTCAAAATGCGGTTAGATACTTCCAGCGAATTAATCGACTGCGGGTGACTGGAGTTGCCGACAGGCAAACTTTAGCTTTGCTGTTTGGTTCCACCCGGCCGCTTCCCCCCGTTACCCTTCCGGGGGATATTTCGGGAAATGGCGGTTGCAAGGGGCTGCGGTTCGGGGACAGAGGGGCGACTGTAGACTTGATCCAGCGGCAGTTAAAAGCTTTGGGCTATTTTGAAGGCAACATTGACGGCAAGTTTCGCGAACGCACTCTCTACGCTGTGACTCGTTTTCAGCAAGATTACAATTTGGTTTCTGACGGCTGCGCTGACACGGCTACTTTGACTGCTATCGATTTCCAGATGAGGCAAGCTGAAATTACCTCATGGGCTGAGGAAGATGACCCACAGAGTAATACCGAAGATTTTCTGGAGTTGGGCGATAGAGGCCGACAAGTGGAATTTGTGCAGCGGCGGCTGCAAGAATTGGGTTATTACAGGAGCCAGATTCACGGTTGGTTCGATCGACCAACTCAGGCAGCTTTGATCCGCTTTCAAAGGGATAGCGGGCTGTTCGGGACTGGAAGGGTCGATCGCAGCACTCGCTCGGCTTTGCGGCAAGGCAACAGGCAGGCTGCAGCGCCTGTGCCGCAAATCGCTGCAGGTCTGCGACGGGGCGATACTGGGTCTGCTGTCCGACAGCTTCAGTCTGCGCTCAGAAGTCTGGGCAAAAACCCCGGCCCGGTAAACGGAGTATTTGGAGCCGAGACCGAGTTTGCGGTGCTGTCGTTTCAGCAAGAACGCAATTTGTCACCGGCGACGGGTATTGCCACTCCGGCGACTTTGGCTGCGCTCCAAAACGGATTACCTCGGCGGGTAGCTGTTCCTGCTGTTCCTATTAGCAGCAGGTTTAACTCTCGATCGAGCATTCAGCAATGACAAAGGCGGCTGCAAGACCTGGGCTTTTACACAGACCCCATCGGCTGAGTTTTTGATGCTTAGACCAGAGACGCCCTCGCTCGATCGAGAGCCCAGTTACGGGGTCAGCAGCGACGATTTGTTGAGCCAAACTTTTTAGCAGCGGACTTGCGGACGCTGCTGCATCAAAGAAATCGGGTTTCTGGTTTCCGACTGATTCTTGAAATGATGTATTTTCCTGAAGAACCCGGTTTCGGCGTAACGGCGAATCGCACTTGCGCCTAAGAGATTTGTTAAAAATGGTAACAAACTGTACTTGAAATCCGAAAATAGTGTACGTTCACTCGACTGAATCCTGGGCGCTGCTGCCGTGCTGGGCGATCGACCTCGGACAAGACCAATTGCTGGAAACCAAAGACGGCCATCCCATCCGCAAAGCTTCGTGGCACACCGTATGAATGGTTAGCTGGCAGTCTAGCAGGTGCAACCCAGACTTTTCAGCTTGCTTCATGCCAATTTTTAAAATCGAATCGTTGTTAAATTCGATCGTTCTGTTGCACTGAACGCAGACTAGGTGGTGGTGGTGATGCGGGTAAGGCTGGTTTATTTCATAGTGTTTGTGACCTTCTGCTAGTTCGAGTTCGCGAAGCAGGCTCATCCTTGCCATTAACTTTAAAGTTCGGTAAATGGTGGACAAGCTAATGTTTTCTCCGCGATTTTTTAACAAAGTGTACAAATCCTCGGCACTCAGGTGATTGCCTTTGGGGAGGTTCTGAAAAACGTGCAAGATGGTTTCCCGTTGGGGAGTCATCCGCCAGCCTTTGTCATTGAGTTCGGATTTGAATGAGGACGCGGTGTAAAGTGCCATAGTGACCCTCTCAAGAAAGTCTGCCTATTGACAATCATACACAAAGATCGAGATATTTTGCAAATATCGGAGCTTATTGAAAAAAGCTTGAAGAAAAAATTTGGTTTTTGATATTTTTTGACCCCGCCCAAAAACGCATACTTGCTTTCCGACGGGAGTGGCTAGCAGAGAACAATTCAAGATCCCAGATTTATCTGTGGAGTAAATCTAAAATCTAAAATTGACTAACTTTTAAGCAGTTTTATGCCTTGTGGCAGAGGACAGAGAAGTTATGTAGAAGTAAATAGTGTTACTTCTGCCGAATGCCTCCTGCCTTCTGCACAAGTGCCGAATGCGTCGCTGTGCGCTCGATCGGGTCCGCGGGCCAATTTAAGTCAGAGACTCCAAATAGTCGCGCACGCGGTTGCGGCGCTTGGGTTGGCGGAGTTTTTGCAAGGCTTTGGCTTCTATTTGGCGGACTCGCTCGCGGGACAAGTCGAGAGCGCGACCAATTTCTGCCAGCGAGTAGGGATGCCCGTCGCCCAAACCAAAGCGCATCAGAATTACATCTCGCTCGCGGCTGGTCAAATCTGCCAGCAGTTGCTGCAAGTCGCGGTGGAGAGCTTCTCGCATCAGCATTTCTTCTGGGGAGATGCTGTCGGTTTCGAGCAAGTCGCCCAACTCTGTATCTTTTTCGTTGCCTACTTTAGTTTCCAGAGAAACAGAGCGGGGGACTCGCAGCAAAACTTCTCGGACTTGGGGTGCGGTCATGTCCAACTCGACAGCGATGTCTTCGATCGTAGCTGTCCGACCTTTTTCTTGAGAAATTTTGCGCTGGGCTTTTTTGATTTTGTTAAGTTTTTCGGTGATGTGGACGGGGAGGCGAATGGTGCGGCTTTGAGTGGCTATAGCCCGCGTAATTCCCTGCCGAATCCACCAGTAGGCATAGGTGCTAAACCGATAGCCCCGCGTCGGATCGAACTTTTCTACAGCTCGCTCCAGTCCCAGAGTCCCTTCTTGTATTAAATCGAGCAATTCTAAACCGCGATTTTGATATTTTTTCGCCACCGAAACCACCAGGCGCAGGTTCGCCTTAATCATGTGGTCTTTCGCTTCGACGCCTTCAGCTTGAATTCTTTCGATGGTCTCGACCGTCATCTCTGCTAACTCTGCCCACTGGCGCTTGCCTTCGGCCATAATTTGCTTGAGTTCTGGCACGTCGCCGACGCCGGCGGTTAATGCCCAGCGTTCCAGGGAAGGTTTGTGTCCCAACTGTGCTGCCAAGTGATCGCGCACCTCAATTAAATGCACGAAGCGCTGTATCAGCCCTTCTTCCTGGGAAGCGGTGGTTTTGCGCAATTCGAGCAATTTGATATAGCGCTGAACTTTTTGAGCTTCGGAGACTTCTTCGTCTCGACCTAACAGACGAACCCGACCTATTTCTTGGAGGTACAGGCGCACTAAATCTGTAGTGCGGCGGCTGGCATTTTTTTGCAATTTTGCTGCTGGGTCTGCATCCTCTGTCTCTGCTGGGTATTGGTCGAGCAGTTCGTCTCCAACTTCTTCAGCATCTTCATCCAACACATCATCTTGCAAGGGATTGACTCGCAGTTGTTCGTCGAATTCAGCTTCAGCGTAAAAAGAGGTGGCTGGCATAGTGATTTTCTCAGTTGCTCCGGGTGAAAAGATGCTACGCTTAGCGGTTATTTATAATTATGATGCCCAGTTTGTTAAGACGAAGCATCACCGCTTTGTGTTTCTTTACTAACTTTCCTGACTTTTCTGCTGTTGTTCGATCGAACTTTTGCTGCCCCACTTGTTTTACCAAGATTCTGGAAAATGCTAAGAACTTTCTGATGTAACAGGTTGAGGGCCCGGAAAGTGTGTTGTACTTCTTTGTTTATGTAGCTAGTATAGATAGTGACTCGCTAGAAACAAGTGACGTTCGTCAGAAGTTAAGTTAATCTTCATCACCGATAAGCTGGTTCCCGATCACTTTTGAAAATTAGCGATTTTTTTAATAAAACTTTATATAACTTGGCGCTCTTGATTAAAGATATCGCAGCGAGCGCGGAAGTTTAATCCCTGAAAAAATATGATATTCAGAGTTTGTGGCGATTTTTGTAATAAAACGTTATATAAATCGGCGCTCTTGATTAAAGATAGCGCAGCGAGCGCGGAAGTTCAATCCCTTACAAAATATGACATTCAGAGTTTGTACAGTCGGCAGTACCGAGTTAGCAACTTACGCAAAAACCGGGTTTCTTCCTAAAACTTCTGAATTAAAACCTAGAAGTTTTAGGAAGAAACTCGGTTTCTGGATGTCTTTTCGATAAGTCGCGACTTTGAGGGGGCGATCGACCGATAATAGTTTTGCTGTTGGCTGCTGCTTCCCCGGCGAGCTCATCCAAGATCGAAAAGAACGGAAACTGGTTTTTTTGCACTGGGCCTGTATAGAAACCGCAGGTTTTTCCTCACTGTTACCGGGTTGAGCGGGTTTTAGTGAGAAGGGTGCGATCCTCTTCGAGGGCTTCGCTAACGGGCGCGAGTCAACTCAAATTAAAATTGCTAGCGCGGGTATAGTTTCATCAGTTCCCTCACTTGTTCGGCGTGATAGGAACTGCGAGTTAAGGGAGAAGCGACAACTTGCAAGAATCCCAAAGATTCGCCAAACTTTCTCCAAGCATCAAACTGTTCTGGAGGCAGAAAGTTTTCTACGTTCAAGTGCTTTTGAGTCGGTTGCAGGTACTGTCCAACTGTTAAAATATCGCAGCCGACAGCCCGCAAGTCCTGCATCGTCTCCCGAATTTCGGCATCTGTTTCTCCGAGCCCCACCATGATGCCGGATTTGGTGTAAACCGCAGGTGCGAGGAAGTGGCTTCGCTGCAACAATTCCAAGGTGCGATCGTACTTTCCTTGCGGTCGCACCTTGCGGTAAAGTCGCTTTACGGTTTCGGTATTGTGGTTGAGTACCTCTGGCCGGGCTGCGAGAATGATTTCTAAAGCTTGCCAGTTGCCGCACAAGTCGGGAATCAAAACTTCTATAGTTGTATCGGGCATCGCCGATCGCACAGCTTGAATGCACTCAACAAACTGAGACGCGCCCCCATCCGGCAAATCGTCCCGGTTGACAGAGGTAATCACGACGTGGTTGAGTTTGAGCCGCTGAACTGCTTGCGCCAATCTTTGGGGTTCTGTGGGATCTAAAGGTTGGGGCTTTTTCTCAAAATCGATGTCGCAGTAAGGACAGGCGCGGGTACAAGCCGGGCCCATAATCAAAAATGTCGCAGTACCTGCGTTGAAGCATTCGCCGATGTTCGGACACGACGCCTCCTCGCAAACCGTATTCAGGGCTAAATCCCGCAAAATTTCTTTGACGTTGCCGACGCGCTCCCACTGGGGGGCTTTAACTCGCAACCACTGGGGCTTAACTGTCACGCCTGTCTCCGCCTGAGTAGTGTTTTACAAATTATATACGAGCTTGCTCAATTTTGACTTGAATGTGATATCCTAAAAAAATAGTGACTAAATTCGGGATGTAGCGCAGCTTGGTAGCGCACCTCGTTCGGGACGAGGGGGTCGCAGGTTCAAATCCTGTCATCCCGATTATAAAATTAAATTGGATATTCTGCAGGAACTGAGTTTGTTGGCGGCGATCGATCGGCTGTGTATATTTGTAGTGCGGCTGACATTTGTCGGGCACATCGTCCTTTTAATTCCCATGTGGAAAAAATTAACTGTAGCTGCTATTTTTGAAAAAGCAATTAGAGAATAAAACGTAAAGAATCAAATCAACAGTAGATCGTAAAAAACAAGTCTTTGCCTTCTCCCTCTGTGAGGATTTGGGATAGTCTTTAATGACACCTACGTGGTCAACGCCGAGCAATTTAACCAAGGTTTTAAACCAGAGACAAGTATAAATGCTGCTATTTTTAAATACAAGTTGCTGAAGATTTACATCTTGAGATATATGTATTAATAGCTGAACGAGCTTATAATAAAAAATATTTCCTAGCATTCCTAAACTTAACCCACAAACCGGACGATATTCCAATGCAAAGAAGTGGCAAAGCCTTCGGCTCCTGCTCTGGCTGCGAAACAATACCTGAAAAAATAGAGGGCAGGGGAGGTCTATACCTGTGGTTTCCAGTATCGCACACGCAGAACAAGGTTATTTCTGCACTGACCAAGGCTAAACTTGAATTCCTGCTTTTAGAAGAGAGCAAGTGTTTGTACATTATGCTTGAAGGAATAGCGAAAGAAAAGTTTAGCGCCCTAGCATCATCGGCGCTGACAAATCAAGAGTTGAAAGAAACAAAAGTTTTGTGGATGCGCGAAGTTGAACAGCCAAAACTTAGCGATTTTTATCGCAGCACTTCATTAGGCTCTTTTATTAACTTCAGCCAGTCTGATTGGCTGTTAGATTTATTGTCCCAAGAACGCATTACTACGCATTTTCAGCCCATTGTTTATACCTCTGATCCTTCTAAAATTTTTGCCCAGGAAGCGCTGCTCCGAGGAATTGACGAGCAGGGCAACTTAATTCCTGCGGGTCGCATTTTTGCCCAAGCAGAATCAGCGGGTATAATTTTTCAACTAGATGCTTTAGCCCGGACTCGCGCTATCCAAGAAGCCAAGGTACACGAGATGAAGGAACTACTTTTTATGAATTTTTCGCCGACTTCTGTTTACGATCCGGCTACGTGTCTGCGAAGGACGGTGAACGCTATTGATGAATCCGGAATCCCTCACAGCAATATTGTTTTTGAGGTAGCGGAATCTCGGCACCCTCCAGATATTGCTCACCTGATTAGGATTCTTGAGTTTTACCGAGAAGCTGGCTTTTTAATTGCCCTGGACGATTTTGGCAGCGGTTCTTCTAATTTAAACTTAATGCACCAGTTGCGTCCTGATTTTATTAAATTGGATATGGAATTGATTCGCAATGTCCATCAAGATTATTATAAGGCACTAATTACGGAAAAGATATTAGAAATTGCCTGTAAATTAGAGATTAAAACTGTTGCCGAAGGTGTGGAAACCGTGGAGGAGTTGGAGTGGGTACGGGAACGGGGAGCAACTTTTGTTCAAGGTTATTTGATTGCGAAGCCAACTTCTCCGCCGATCGCAGTTACGAGCTATATTGGTGCTGAACCACTACCTATTTCTGCTTAAATAATTTCCAGTTGCGATTTGGCGCTACATTTGCTCGTTCCCAGGCTCTGCCTGGGGACGCATATCAGGAGGCTCTGCCTCCATTAAAATGAGACAACAATTTGGAGGCAGAGCCTCCGGATCTTCATTACCAGGCAGAGCCTGGTAACGAGAACAACCAGCACTTTAAACGCTCAAATTGCGTCGCAGAAAGCTTTCTAAGGATTCCATTTTCATGCTGTAGATTGATTCCAAGTTTTGCACTTCTTCGGGAGTGCAGAAATACTCGTTACCCAGCAATACCCGCAAAGTTCCTAAGTCTTTTTGAGCTTGAGGATTCAATAAACCCAAGGCATTTCTCAAACCGTCAAACACCATCAGCGGCGGGTTGATTACCATCGGTTCGCGCTTGAATAAGCGTGCAAAAATGCGGGGAATGTCATCTCTTGTCAGCACATCCGGGCCGCCGACTGGTAAAATTTGGTTGCGCGCACCTTCGACTGTTGGCGAGTCTGCCGCAATCCTTGCCAAGTCGTCGGTACTGACAACAGATGTGCGGTTTTTGCCATCGCCAATCAGCAGGTAAAGTCCGGTTTCTCGAAATCTTTCTGCTAGCGGTAACAAGCTGGAAGCAAAACCTGCAGGCCGCAAGATTGTATAATTCAAGCCGCTGTTTTGCAGGTATTTTTCTACTTCTCGCTTGGCTTTGAATACTGCGGAATCTTCGTATCCCCGATCGACTCCCAGTACCGAAACAAAGACAAAGTGCTGCACTCCGGCTTCTTTGGCGCAGTCGATCAATTCTATGTTAGCGCGGTAGTGTACTGCTTGAACGTCGCCCCCGGTGCCGTGGGTGCTGATGATGTATTGCACTCCTTGGCAGGCTTTTTTAATATCTTTGTCTTGTTTCAAGTCGCCGATAAAAATCTCGGCGCCTCGGTTTTCTAGTTCTGAGTAGCGAGATGCGAGGCGAACGAATGCGCGGACAGGCTTTTCTTGCTGTCTGATTTCTCGTACTATGCGGCGGCCTAGTGCGCCTGTTGCTCCGGTTACTAAGAACATGATTTTTAGTTGTTGGTTGTTACTTACATCCTGCACATTTCTCAAGAACAGGCTTTCCGGCCTGTTCCACAAAGAGTGAATTTTCTTGTGGGGTGGGCATCCTGCCCGCCCAGAAAAGGCTTATTGAGAATGGTGCAATATCTCAGTTGCTATTAACCTTATAACTTATAAATCAAATTTCGACAATTACGGGGGCGTGGTCGCTGGGTTTGATTAATTTTCTGGGAGCAATATCTATTGTACAGTTTTTTGCTTGTTCGTACAGGGGAAAGCTGAGATAATGGTGGTCGATTCTCCAGCCGTTGTTGCGGGGAAATGCGGCAGCGCGGTAGTGTACTGCTTGAACGTCGCCCCCGGTGCCGTGGGTGCTGATGATGTATTGCACTCCTTGGCAGGCTTTT
>JAICRN010000670.1 GCA_025937335.1 Microcoleus sp. TY_ISSM_2_bin.22 | reverse complement strand
CAAGAAGCTCAGGAGTGCCGCAACTGGGGCCCGCAAATTGATTTGTTCAATTTCAGCGCTCCGTTCCGCAAGGTTCCTCAGTTCATCACCTTGTTCGCAGGCTACACCCAGCCGCTGCCAGACCAGCACGTTTACGGTGTCGGCAATGACCCCTTGGAAATTCAGTTCGGCGCGATTTTCCCGAAAGAAACTCGCAACCCCAAAAACCGTCCAGCTCCTTTTGGCAAGGACACCCGCCGTATCCTGATCCGTCAAGGTGCGGGGATTGAAAACCAATTGAGCAACCCGGAAGCTCGCGGCAAGGCTCCAGGCTCTCTCGGCCCCAAGGTCTTTAAATTAGACCAGTTGCCGGGTGGCTACGTGTCTCCCAAAAAACTGACCGGCCGCGCTGTTGCAGGCGGCGGCTACAGCAGTTCTTCCAGTGTCAAATTTACCGAAAGTTCCACCCAAGCGGTGATTCGGGCTGCTTACCTGCAAGTGTTCGGTCGCGACGTGTTCGACGGCCAGCGCCAAAAGGTGGCAGAAATTAAGCTGGAAAACGGCGACATTCCGATGCGCGAGTTTATTCGGATGTTGGCGAAGTCGGATGTGTTCCGCAATATGTACTGGAGCAAGCTGTACGTTTGTAAGGCGATCGAGTACATTCACCGCCGACTCCTGGGACGCCCTACCTACGGCCGCCAGGAAATGAACGCTTACTTTGACATTTGTGCCAAGAAGGGTTTCTACGCGCTGGTCGATGGCATCATCGACAGTCTGGAGTACAACGAAGCTTTCGGGGAAGATACAGTGCCCTACGAGCGCTACGTAACTCCCGCAGGTTTGTCGATGCGGACGATGCGATCGGGTTCCGTTGCCGAGCAAAATCTCCAAGCTCAGATTGCCGACACGCCTCGGTTTATCGAACTCGGTGTCGCAGGCGATCGGGGCGGTATCGAGTTGCAAACTCGGATTGCTCAAGGTGTCAGCAAGCGACGCGAACAAACTAAGGTGTTCAAGCTGACGAATACTTCGGACAAAGTAGCTTTGAAAACTTTAATTCAAGCTGCTTACCGTCAAGTTTTTGAACGCGACTTGAATCCCTACGTTGTGAAGAATGAATTCACGGCGCTAGAAAGCAAACTTGGCAACAATGAAATCAATCTCAAGGAGTTCATTGAAGGTTTAGGTTGTTCCTCGCTGTACGTCAAACAGTTCTATGCACCTTATCCAAATACTAAGGTGATTGAGTTGGGCACAAAACACTTCTTGGGCCGCGCTCCTCGCAATCAAGCGGAGATTCGGAGTTACAACCAAATCTTGGCAAGTAAAGGGATTAAGGGCTTTATCAACGCGATGTTGAACAGCGTTGAATATGCTGAGGCTTTTGGTGAGGATACTGTTCCTTACCGCCGCTTCCCAACTCTACCGGCTGCGAATTTCCCGAATACTGAAAGACTGTACAACCAGTTGACTAAGCAGAACGGTGAAATTGTGGTTCCGAGTTTTGAGCCTGTGGCTGCGATCGACAGAAGCTAACAACAAACTGCAAGAAAGTTGATTTTGTAGGTTGACAAAAATCCCTCGCTATGGTAACGCTCTAGCGGGGGATTTTTGGTGATGTTACCCTAATTTTGAGTCGGCGATTGAAATCGCTTCTACAAAAACAAAGTCCGGATGGTGCGCGGACTAAGATATACATGGATTTGGCATCTTGATAATAAATTATGCGAATGCGCCCCAGTGAGTGAGGACACACTCAACCGAGACGACTTCTCCAAAGTCCGACTATTCGATGGCTACTTCGAGTTTCCACCCTCTGGCATGGATTTAACGCAAGGCGACTATTTCCATGAGGAAAAAGAAGAGGCCTAAACTGACATTCACAAAAATATAACGACAGTGATAACAAACAGAAGTGAGGACAAGTCAATAGACCTAAGTTCACAAAGGTTCTATCATGGCACTAAGGCAAATCTGAAGCAGGGAGACCTGATTGAACCAGGCTTTAATTCAAACTACGGTAAGAGGAAGAAGGCATCCTATGTCTATCTAACCGCCACCTTGGATGCTGCTATTTGGGGAGCTGAACTTGCCTTGGGCGAAGGACCAGACAGAATTTATATAGTAGAGCCGACTGGTCCCATTGAAGATGACCCCAATTTGACGGACAAGAAGTTCCCTGGAAACCCAACAAAGTCATACCGTTCTCGGAATCCGCTACGGGTATGTGGTGAGGTTACAGATTGGCAGGGACACACCCCAGAACAGCTCAAAGCCATGAAGGAGCATCTTGAACGACTTAAGCAACTTGGTATTGAGGCAATTGAGGATTGAGCAAAAATGTGAAAATAAAGTCGCAATTCACTTGTCCCCGCGAGTAAATTAAAACTTTATAGACTTATTGAAATTTGCAAAATTCTAACATCCGTTTGATTTTTGGTAACTGTCTTTCCGATTTCCGAAAAGCCAGCCAGATGCGATTGGTAAAAGCCTGGGCAGGTTTAAGCACAAGTGTCAAGCGATTTTGGCGTTGCTGAATTAGGGTATGATACGAGCAAAAATACGGGAGGGGAGTCGAAAATGATTTCCAGGATTTTGATGGGAATTGGAACATCTCCAAATTTTAGATAATGAATTAGTAATTTAATTGAATATCCTAGCATTTTTTCACACTTAGAATAACAAAGACTTTTTCTTTTAAGGCGAGCCAAATAATGTCTAAGTCTTGTATTTTCACCTTCAACTCTTGTCATATAGGTTTTGCTAATAATCAGGTCTCCTTCTGGAATAAAATTTGGGTAAACTTTCCAGCCATCTGTTACATAAAAGTAGCAGTTCCATTTACTAACAAGATCCCATAGTGGTTCAAAAGTTTTGGCGCTATGGTCGCCTAAAACCCATCCTAAAATACCTGGCTTAAAATGGTCTACCGCTGTCCACAGCCAGGTTTTGTTTTTTTTTGAACCTACAAATGTTTGTAATTCATCTAATTCTCCCACTTCGGGATTTGTTTCTGGTTCGTAAAAATCTGGCAAGAGTTTTTCGGCTGATTTTACCCAATTAATGATTGTAGTATGATGTACATTCTTGACTCTTTCAATTGCTCGAAAACCCATGCAATTAACATACATTTTTAGACATTCACGTTTAACTT
>JAICRN010000686.1 GCA_025937335.1 Microcoleus sp. TY_ISSM_2_bin.22 | reverse complement strand
TATTCGGTGCTAAAGCTCAAGATGCTCTGTTAGTTCCCGAAATTCCGATCGCCGTCCGCAACAACTGCCAGTCAGGGCAGTGGGCGATCGGTGACACGGACTACGGTTCCAAGTGTTCAATGACAATCCTTAAGTTTGCCAAATTCTTTGGTGCTCTGGGTCAAGCGGAACACACTTTGTGGGGGCAAATTTGGTTTATTGCCGAAAGCGGCGAATTACCTCAAGGAACGGTTATGGTTACATACATCAAAACTCGCAGCTTGAACGATTTCAATCGGTTAGTGGCTTCCGTTCAATCTAAAGGAATTGAACCAGCCACAGGGGTTTTTGTGCCTGAGTTTGTTAAACATGGCGGTCAAAAACCAGATGATAGTGGCGTAGTTAAGCCAATTAATTACTACAGCTTAAAGTGGTCGTGGCAAGAACGAAAAGACTGGGCAATTATTGACCAAGCCGCAGCAATCTTATCTGACGTTAGTTGCCAGTCAAAGATGGTTGATTGGGACGGCACTAAGGCTATGCAGTGTTTGGATAATTTATCACCACAAGAGGCAGCATACATTATGCGTGGCGATACCTATTCCCAGCCGGCATTTGCCGCTGTTGACGATGCTCTAGATGTCAGAGCGCTACCGTCCGCTAGCTAGTTTCAACCCAAGGCTAGGTGGTCAATCACTGCCTAGCCGATCGCACTTCACAATCATGCAATACCCAACTATTGAAGTCCCCGACAACTTGCCAGAGGGTGTACAAGAGCAGGTCGCTTATTTTCTCGCCGACTACCCAAAAAGCGGGTCAGTGTTAACTCAAAGATATCTACAACTGATCACAAGTCACGAATATCGTTCCCGTTCGATGGGGCGATCGGATAGCCAACAATTTGAAGCCAACAGAACCAAAAATGAACCCAAGAAAATTAGCAAAAGTACAAGCAAGAGTTCGCGTACTAGAAAAACTGATTAACACATTTCAATACTGCCGCAAGCTGGTGCGTCGCTACTTGGCAGAGTTATTAGACAAAGAAGCATTTTTGCGGCAAGCACTACGAGCAAATCAAGTTTACGAAGTCCAGGCTAACGGTCAATTATCTCTGTTTAATTTGTTAGGAGTAAACTAATGGCTGATTACCTAATTTCAGTTAAGCCCAAGTGGGCAAACGCATTTTTCCTTGATATCAACCGCAAAACGATCGAGCTACGCAAAGGCAACTTCGGTATATCACTTCAATCAGGCGACACAATCGTAATTTATTCAACTATGCCAGAAGGATGCGCGATCGGCACTGTCAAAGTTATGGAGCGTTACGAATGGTCTGTTGAAGACCTTTGGCGGAAATCAGAACAGGGTGTGTTAACTCATGTTTCTCAAGTAGAGTTTGACGCTTACTATTTGGGACATCATTTTGGTGTCGGTGTTTGGGTTTGGTCGCCGGATAAATGGGGTCGCCCGATCGCACTTACTGAACTCCGACAAATCTTAGGCGAACGCTGGCAGCCGCCACAGCAACTTGCACAAGTGGATATCAGTCGTTTAACTCAACGGAGTGTTGCTCATGCTTGAAATTGCAGACAAGACTCAAAGACTGGGCAGACATGAGCTGGATTTTTACGAAACTCCCGCATGGTTGACGCTTCTAACTCTCGCCCACATCCCTTTTTCTGGCACGATTGGGGAACCTTGCGCGGGTCACGGTGCGATCGCCTCAATCATGAAAGAAGCTGGCTTTAAAACCTGGCTCAACGACATCGATTCAACCAAGCCTGCTGACTACCACGGCGATGCGACAAAACCGCAACACTGGAAAACACTACCTCAAGCTGACTGGATTTTTAGTAACCCACCCTACGGCGATTTGAGCGCTCCAATCGTGCAAAACGCATATCAACACGCACGGCAGGGGGTGGTAATGGTGCTCAGGTTGAATTGGCTTGAAGTGTGCGCCGATCGGGTTAATTTCATCAAACATCACCCGCCGACAATGATTATTAACGTTCCCCGGTTTTGCTACACAAAATCAGCCAAGGGGAAGTGGGCCACAGACCAATGCCCGACAAATATCTACTGCTGGGACAAGTCTAATACCAGCGGATTGACCAGAATTGTGTCGCTATCCAAAGACGACATTCCGCTGTTCTACAGGACTCCAGATGAAGCCCCAACATTTGAGCAAGTTAGAGAGGAAATACCTCGCCGGATTAATAAGTTGGCTAATCCTTCTGGGAGGCGGCGGACGATCGAAGATTGGCAAAAAATCCTTGATACTGACAAGCCCGCTTATTAGAGGTAATCAAAAAAATGAAAACACACTACGTCAAAGCTCTCTTTTACGACAAGTATTTGACTAATGACCCTGACAGGTTTGGAGCCATTGCTGAAGCTCAAGAATTCTCAGAAGATATTGCAAAGGAAGTTGCTAGGCTTTATTTCATTTTTGCAGGCGCGCAGTTTGGACGCATTGAAGCGGTGAAAATTGAGGATTTTAAAAATGAAACCACACTGGAATAAACCATTGACAGACTGGCAGAAGTCCGCAGTAAATGCGATTGCTAGTGGATTGCTTGAGTACGAAGCGCAACAATTATGCCTAAACAAAACAGTTGATATCGACAAATGCAAAGCTTGGATATCAAAACACAAATATCCGTTCGGAATGCGCTGCAACCATCCATACAAAGTCTGGTGTCAAGAGATGCAGATTTTAGACGCTTTCTTCTCGACTGGTATAGCTTACAAAAGCTATCAAATGTGGCGGCAAGCATACCGGAAACCGCGCAAGCCTAACGACTACAACGAAAAAAGGAAAGTGACCTACAATCCCGATCAACTCTCCCTTTTCTGATTTTCGTACAATCCCGGCGGAACCAACTGCAACCGCGGTTTCGCCGATCCAACTATACCTCAAGCAAAAATTCAAAAATCATGCAAGCTCTACAAGTTTTCAGTTTCAACAACCAGTCAGTCAAGATTCAAAATACTGAGGGTCAGCTTTGGTTTTGCGCTGCTGATGTCTGTAAGGCGATCGGGTACAAAAATTCATCAAAGGCAATTGCGGAT